>CAXUOL010000561.1:0-4910 GCA_964252435.1 uncultured Nostoc sp. | reverse complement strand
GAGTGAGTTATCAGGGTGCATCTACCAATAATCTTTTCTAAAGTAAATGGGTCGCTACCGGATAAATTAGCAGAGGTTGAAGTTGTTACTGTTTGTCGAGCGAAGAAAAACCTCAGAGGGGTTAGTTATCAGGACAGACCTACCAATTAAACGCTCGGTGCGCTGCTTGACAAAATGGGTGTGTCAGGGTTAATCAATAGCACTCAATTTTCATAAAAAAACCCCCAGTGGGCGTTAGCCAACCAGGGGAGCTAGTTATCAGGGTGCATCTACCACTTAATTGTTCTAGGTTTAACCACCATGCTCCGGATAAATTTATTAGAAAATTGATTGTTGTCGTGTGTCAAAAAAAACAAAAGTGGATATTAACTGAATTAAGGGAGTTAAAGATCGAGGGACATCTATCTATTAATCAAGTATTCTAAGATTAAGCACTATTTTCTGGTAGAGAATATCTGCGTCAGAAGTTGCTGTTGTTTGCCAAAAAGAAAAAAACCCCTAGTGGGTGTTAGCCAACTAGGGGAGTTGAAGATCAAGGTGCATCTACCAATTAAGTGTTCTAGACCCAAGTAATCCGATCCGGATAAAGTTGTAAAGGCAGGAAAAACCAAAACAGCACCGAATCAGAAACATTCAGGGGTGGGATGCATCTAAATTATCAGAGGGAGCGAAAAATCGACTTGAAACTTTCGCGTTTCAAACCAGATTTAGGAGGCGGACAGGAGAAGTTGTGACCCAGGAATTCCATATTTCCGTAACCCCAGTAGGGCAAAATGACTACTTGGTGCGGACGGAACAAGTCGCGCCTGGGGTACCATTGGCAGAAGAATTGGTGACTTGGCCTATAGCTGATTGGTTGCTGGCTGCTGGGCATTTGATGAATGACCCGTTGAATTCGGTGTTGCAAGGAGATCCATTTACCTCTGGCGGGCATGAAAGCGATATCGCCAGAAACTCTGTGAATTTGGTGGCGTTGGGTCAACAATTTTATAACGCCCTATTTCAAGGCACTCTCAGAGATAGTTGGATTACTGCCCAAGGTATTGCCCAGAACCATCAACAAGTACTACGGTTACGCTTGGGGCTAAAAGACACTAGATTAGCTCGTTTGCCTTGGGAAGTGATGCACGCAGGCGATCGCCCTCTGGCTACTGGGCCTTATGTGGCTTTTTCTCGCTTCCAAAGTGGGATTTTAGGGGCTTCTCCTTTGCGATCCCTGCGGGGGGCTACGCCTACGCAAAATATGCCCACACCACAAGAACAAGGTGGTGTCAGAGTATTGATGGTAATTGCTTCTCCCTCAGATCAAGTCCGTCTTGACTTACAGAAACAGGAAGCAATTAAACTGCAAGCGGAACTTCACCGTCAAACGTCACGACCTGGCGAAGGTCGCAATCGTTTCCCCGAAATTGAACTCACTGTATTAGACCAACCAGGACGGGAAGAACTGACGCAAGCCCTAGAACAAGGTAGATACCACGTTCTCCACTACTCTGGTCATAGTAACTTAGGCGCAAATGGCGGAGAAATTTATCTTGTTAGTCGCAGAACTGGCTTAACGGAAATCTTGACTGGGGACGATTTGGCAGGTTTGCTCGTCAACAATAATATCCAAATGGCAGTGTTTAATTCCTGCTTGGGCGCCTACATAGCAGCGTCCAATCCCTCTGGAGATACTGGCGAACGAAACTTAGCCGAAAGTCTGGTGAAGCGCGGAATTAGAAGCGTTTTGGCGATGTCAGAACGGATTCCTGATGAAGTGGCATTGACGCTCACACAATTGTTTTACCGCAACTTAAGTCAGGGATATCCAGTAGATTTGTGTGTAAGTCGGGTGCGCCAAGGATTAATTTCTGCTTATGGTTCTCACCAGATGTACTGGGCATTACCTATTTTATATCTTCAGCCAGAATTTGACGGTTTTCTGAGTCAGGAAACTGAGGTATCTGCAAGTACAGAGTCGCTGAATCAGTATAGTTCGCCTTTAGGGGCAACTTCCACGATGTACCCTAGTATGCCTGATGATAGCGAGATGCCTTTAGGAATGGAAGACATGATTCCTAGTGGTTTGACGCGGGACTCTTCTGGATTGGACTGGCTGGGTGAAGATACTTGGGGCGATCTGGTTGATGAAAATGAGTATGACGATCCCAGCTATGAAGAAGATTCTGCGATCGTTTCGGATTTGTTTCGTCAGCTAGATAACCAAAAAGCTCCAACTGAATCGGATCAACAAATTCGCGAAAATAGTCTTCACCAAAGCCAGATTTCAGAAGAAATAACTTCTTCAGAAGAGTCAGCCGATTTGTGGGGGGAAGTTCCACCACCGCCACCTCCAACTCCTGGGAACCTTGAAGAAAATTGGCAAAATTCTAATTTTTCGCTATCGCAACCACCCCCGCCAAGAAATCGTACCCGTCGCCGCCAGTTGTGGCCAATTGTGGGCGTTGTGGGGATCAGTGCGTTAGCAGCTGCGATCGGTTTAAATTGGTGGTGGCAAAATCGCCCCCAAGCACTGCCTAAAATACCAGAAATTCCCACTCAGTCTCTACCTGATTCTCGACCGATTCAAAAGCAGCCGAATATCGATTTAGGAATAGAAGCGACTGGGATTGTCACCGCTACTGCTACGGAAAAATTGAGTCAGGGTGACTTGCAAGGTGGGCTATTGGCTGTAGAAGAACTACTCAATCGAGGCGCACTGGCTGCGGCTGAAACTTCCTTAAAACTAATTCCCAGTAAACAAGCTGACGATCCATCTGTGAATTTTTACAAGGGACGATTGGCGTGGCAGTCTATCCAAACTGGAGACAATAACTATAGCGTCGATGATGCCCGTCGTTATTGGGAAACTGCTGCCAAAGCTAAACCCGAATCGCTTTTATATAATAACGCTTTGGGATTTGCCTACTACACAGAAGGTAATCTGAATCGAGCCAATGATTCTTGGTTCAAGGCTTTGAATTTAGCTCTCAAAGAACAGAACACAAAATCAACATCTAGAAACACAGCAGTTCCTCAAGATGCTTTAACTTCTTATGCTGGTTTAGCTCTTGGACTGTATAAATCTGCACTTAGTCAATCTAGTGGTAAACAGACACAATATTTGAATGAAGCGATCAAGTTGCGGCAAACGGTTATTAAGTCCGATCGAGAAAATTTCCAGGTAGATAAATTAGCTAAAAATTGGCTGTGGACGGAGAAAGCGATTGAAGATTGGCGATCGCTCCTTCAGGAAAAAGGCGAAGAACAGTAATATGTTGTGGTGGTGCGATCGCTGTGATGGTTGTCTTCGGATCTGAAATAGGGTTAGTTCGACTTTATTCCTAAATTTTTCGTGATTTAGGATATAGCCAAAAGCTAAACAAGTATGCCAATCAATTTTGGATTTTAGATTTTTTCACGTAGTTTATCAATTTCAGAGTAAGTAGAAATTTGCTTGCTGTGAAACATTTATAAATTTGGGATTTTCAATTGCAAATCCCAAATTTAAAATCTAAAATTCAGTCACGCTCAAGCCAAGGGATATCCAGGTTTTCCAACTTCAAGCCGAACAACATTAGCAGGAACGACACCAGTGGGTGGAGGTAAAAACATTCCACCATTAGTCACAACATAAATTGCGGTGCGATTGCTCTGTGTTTGACCAAAAGCCACGGCTGTGCTACCAATTACACCTGCCTCGGCTTGAGCAATAATAGTACTACTGCGATCGCTGGCAATTCGCACCACACTGTTGTATATGTGCGTTGCTCCATAAAGATTTCCTTCCACGTCAAAGGCGAAGTCATCAATATTAGTTTGCTCTACAAAAATTTCCGGCTCACCTGGTCGATCTGCGGTATCAATGGGAATCCGCAACAGCAACATTTTTTCCGTATTTGAAACGTAGAGGAAATCACCAAAACGCTTCAAACCATTTGCAGCCGGAATAATATTTTCCGAATTGCTACGAGCAAGCATTGAATGTTCTAGCCAAATTGAGGCACGAGGTTGAGCGATATCAATCAGCCAAATTGCACCTCGATAAGAATCTGCTGTTAAATACTGAGTGTCAGAAAGTGGAGTGATGCCATTGAGAAATATTGCATCCGGCAGTGTCAACAAGGTTTGTACTGTGCCATCATTGGCAACTAAAGAAACCACTGGTATAGAATCAGCATTCCAACCTGTTGCTACCAAACCCCCGTTGGCAGCGAAAGCAAGACCACTCACTTTACCCTCAACAGTCGCATGAATTTGCTGATTGCCATCTGGACTAATGCGAACAATCTTACCAACTTCGTGATTAGTTACAAAAATTGTGCCATCTGGTGCGTAGGCGTAGCCCGCCGGAGGCATCGCTAGATTTTCCAAAAAAGTATTGACTGGGAAAGAGGCAATCACTTTAGCAGGTGCTAATTCAATGGTTGTATCTACGTAAATAGGCGGTAAACCTGCGGAATTTCCCATCTTAACCTACCACTGTAATTGAATGGGGCCACCAAACTTTCGCATCTCTGCAAAAAATAGTCCTTGCGCTCCTCCATCGGGAAGTGTTGCTAAATAAACAGCTGTTTGCGCTCCCTCTTCTGCCGTGAACGGAGCATCATCTCCTCCCATATCGGTCTTCATCCAACCTGGAGAATAGGCATTTACCAGAATATTAGTACCTTGAAGTTCTTTCCCCAGAATCGCTGTTAGTCCATTTACTCCCACCTTTGAGAGTCGATAGGAAGGTGCTAAAGGGTAGTAGTCACCTGAAACAGTTGCTAGAGATGCCATTTCCGTTGAGATATTGACAATGCGACCGTAGTTTTGCACCTTCATTAAGGGAATTAATGCTTGAGAAATTCTGAGTACCGCTAAAACATTAGTTGGGGCGTTGCTGAATCGAAGTATGAATCATGCGATCGCCTCAAGCTTGCGGA
>CAXUOL010000560.1:2237-4914 GCA_964252435.1 uncultured Nostoc sp. | reverse complement strand
GCCCCTACACTACACCCCGCGATTGTTGTACCGCATTTGAATGGAAACCGCTATATGTAATATATTTTTCAGCGCAGAGTAGAGCATATACTCTAAAGAAACAAGCCTGCCTGATGTCAGAAAAGCAGGTAAGCAACACCTCTGTCATGTCGGCTCTTGATGACAAATATGACAATACGCCAGCGATTAATTCCTATCTCCTCCCCATAATGCCTGCACTACTTTATCAGTCAATTCTTTACCAAACATCTGCTCTGCTAACTTATTCCCTGGGTCTTGTTCAGCACTGCTACGGCGCAAAAATAAGTCACGTTCTGCCAAAGCAGCCCGTATATCTTCTGCTACAGGCTCCGCTTCGTCTACCCAGTTGATCCAGCGTTCGAGCATTTCGTTGGCAAATGTACGAATGAGGTTGACTGTATCATTTGTAGCAGGACTTGTATAGCATAACCTGATAGGCGACATGAATTGACGAATATAGACGCTCTTACTGGTGTACATTGAAAGACTTGGTTCTTGCTGCAAATTCAGGAATAACTGATTAACAGGCTCATAATAGCGTTCCAGATAATCCAGGTCTGTCAATAAATCGGTTCGAGGAATGTAATCTAAATAAAAGAAAATATCTGGAAGCGTACCAAACTCAAACGTTAGATGGGGAACACGTATGTGGGACCCTAACCAAACAGTCAGACGCATGACACTAAAATTTGACTTTTCGTTATGCGACAACACATGCACTAGCCAATCAATTTCCGTACCAGAAAAAGCCTTAAGTGAACCCTGAAAATTACCGTCAATGCTGCTGTAGCTATTTAAATCATTTGTAAAATCTGCTGGATTTAGCTGAAAACGATTCTCTAGCTTTTGTCGCAATTGGTTTGTAATAGTCCATAACTGCTCAAATACAGATGTATTATCTGAGTTGAGTTTTTGGTAAATCATTGTTTTTTTTGCTGGTACATTGAGGATGAACAATAAAAACTTTCATGATTGCTTCTTAATTCTAAAGACTAAGCAAATCTGCGATAATGAATACCACTTTTGTGAAGATAAATTTAATTTTTTTATTTACATTATGATGTCAACCCGCCAATTGCTACAAGTTCGTTGACAATTTGGCGTTTGATTTTTTCACTTTAGATATCCAACCTTTGTATGAGTTCAAAATTTCTGAATAGGGAACTATGGTTTCAAATATTAGCTCAGATAGTGAAGGTGAGAAGCGATGGGGAAAAAGTTTGTGCAGAGTTTTGGCAATATTTTCCCTCAAGATAAATTCAATAAACAATCCCATAGTCGAGGGAAATGCGTTATCTCCAAGCTCAACTAAAGCGTGAGCATCTTGCTTACGGCGACCAGTAAATTGTTCAACAACCTGCCCAATATTGTCAGAATACTCGTCTAAAAGGTTGTCAAATAAGACAACATCTTCAAGTGCCGCATTGCAACCTTGACCAATAGAGGAAGATACGGCATGTGCTGCATCTCCTATGAGTAGGACACTATCACCTTGGTGATAACGGTTACAACGAATTGTTAAAATTCTTGATACAGGTCTAGTGAGGAAAGCTTCAGCTTCTTCTCTGGGCATCATCTGATAAACTTCTGGAAAATTCTTTTGAAAAAATGTGAGAACTTCTTCTGTGTTGGAAAGATTGACTATCTGATTTTTTTTATGGAGAAATAAAACGACTCCACTCATGCTTCCATCTTGTTGATGTAATAGTACTATCAGCGTACTATCGTTTAACATCCAAGAATGAATTTTGCCTTGTTCCAGGTTGATACCTGAATTTTCATTGGGACGAGGCAGGAAAATCGATTTATAGTCATTAGGGACATATTTCTGCTCGCACTCAAAGTTTTTTGTAGCAAAAAAATTATCTCTTATCTGAGAATTTGCTCCATCTGCACCTATTAATAGGTCATAGTCAACAGTGAACTCATGTTTTCCTCCAACCAGAGAGGCTTCCACAACATTGTTCAATGTTACTGTCTTTGCCACAAAATCCACAGAAGTACATTGACAATTGAAGTTCAGGTTGAGTTTACTCTTGTCGTACTTTTGGTTGAAATTTTCTAGTAGCACAATTGCCAAGCTAGTACGGTCAAGCGTAAAGAGAGATTTATTTCTTGGCGTCAACCGTGTCTTACCGTTTTTTTGGTGAAAAATCGTTCCTGTCACCTCCAAAGTTCTGGATTTGACAGCTTCCTCTAAACCCTCAATTTTTCTTAAAGCTCTCATTGCTCTTTCGTTCAGAGAGATAGGGAAGGTTCTGGATGTAGAGAATGAAACAATTCTAGGGTCGCTGCGACGTTCATAAATGTCGATTTCGTATTTGTCACCACGGCTTAACAAGTAGTGAGCAAGCAGAAGTCCGCAAGGTCCAGCACCTACAATAACTACTTTCTTGACCATAATTGTATGACTTCCGCATTAGTTAAATAATCATAATACTTAATAGCACTAAAAATTTTTACATCCTCTAATACATTTTTCATTGGTCTTGAGAGGGATATAGTGACAAAGCTTCGGAAATATGCCATCTCATCTGATCATCCCTAATCTACTACCACAGACAATTCACCGCGTCGAACTCACGTTAAAGTTAGATATAGGGCGTAAAAAAATAAACTAAATGAAAGCGATGTCTAACGACAAGCCGCAAGGCGT
>CAXUOL010000560.1:0-2137 GCA_964252435.1 uncultured Nostoc sp. | reverse complement strand
TTGGGTCAAGGACTGGGATTAATTGCTCGCTTTCAAAGTATTAGTGAGAGTGTTAAGGAACAGTCAAACCGAGTTTTGGAAGTTGGGCAAAAGTTGGGCTTAGATGGGGCAATTTTTGCCGATGGTGATGAAGCTAATCTATGGCAAAGATTACAAGAACGAATACATACTACTGCTACAGAATCAGTAATTACCTGCAAAATAGGAGTGTTACCTACTGCTGCTGTGGAGATTTTGACCCAGGTGGAGTTGGGTTTAATTCATATTAGTAGTGGTTTAGGTTTGTTACAATTAGAGGATAAAAATCAGGTTTTGGAAGTGCGCGATCGGCTAGGTTTTGCTGGAAGCGATGACTACGGCGGGCTGCGCCTACGCACTCAAACTCATAGAGGTTTTTTAACAATTCTGTCAGCACCAGTTGCAGTTAAAAAACAAATAGATGTTTGGGGTTATACGGGGAATGCTTTGCCGTTGATGCGCCGTATTAAGGAACAGTTTGATAGTAAGAATATTTTAAGTCCTGGTCGGTTTGTCGGTGGAATTTAAGAAACAAACCGCAGAGACACAAAGGATGCTGAGATAGAGAGGGGAAAGGGAAAAATATGCAAGTTTCAAAAAATTCTGTTAATAATACGGCTAGTTTAAAAAATTTAAAGGGGTTTGATATTAATCATCCACCTGACCCGAAGTTGATTGATAGTTGTGTCCATTGTGGATTTTGTCTCTCGACTTGTCCCAGTTATCGGGTACTTGGCAAGGAGATGGATTCTCCTAGAGGACGCATCTATTTAATGGATGCAATTAATGAGGGTGAAATTGCTCTCAATACGGCAACAGTAGAACATTTTGATTCTTGTTTAGGGTGTCTTGCTTGTGTGAGTACCTGTCCTTCTGGCGTGCAGTATGACAAATTAATTTCTGCAACTCGTCATCAAATTGAACGAAATTATCCCCGCAGTTTACCAGATAAATTTTTTCGTCAACTGATATTTTCTCTGTTTCCCTATCCCAATCTTTTACGGTTTTTATTAGTTCCGTTATTGGTTTATCAAAAGTTGGGGTTGCCTAAATTCTTTCGGGCTACAGGTTTACTGAATAAAATATCGCCCCGTTTGGCAGCAATGGAATCAATTCTGCCAGAAATTACTCTCAAATCTTTTCAAGATAATTTGCCTACGATGATTCCTGCTAAAGGTGAAAAGCGGTATCGCGTTGGGGTGATTTTGGGTTGCGTCCAACGGCTGTTTTTCTCACCCGTGAATGAAGCGACAGTTCGTGTTTTAACAGCGAATGGTTGTGAAGTTGTGATTCCCAAATCTCAAGGTTGTTGTGCAGCACTTCCCGAACACCAAGGACAAACAGAACAGGCGAAAGCTTTAGCAAGACAAATGATTGATAGTTTTGCCAAGACAGATGTAGATTTTGTGATTATTAATGCTGCTGGTTGCGGTCATACTTTAAAAGAGTACGGTCATATTTTAGAAGATGACCTAGAATATCGGGAAAAGGCAAAGGATTTTGCAGCTAAGGTTAAAGATGCTCAAGAGTTTTTGGCAACTGTTGGGTTAACAGCAAAACTATCGCCACTGACTGATAAACCATTGAATTTAGTTTATCAAGATGCTTGTCATTTATTGCACGGACAAAAGATTAGCGTCCAACCGCGTCAGGTGTTGCGACAAATTCCAGGAGTGAAGTTGAGAGAACCAATAGATGCAGCTTTGTGTTGTGGCAGTGCCGGGGTTTATAATATGCTGCAACCAGAAGTTTCTGAAGAATTGGGTCAGCAAAAAGTGCAGAATTTGGTGAATACTGGTGCTGAGTTAATTGCTTCTGCTAATCCTGGGTGTACTTTGCAAATTACTAAACATTTGCAGTTGCAAGGTAAGAAGATTTCAGTTATTCACCCGATGGAGTTGTTAGATTATTCGATTCGCGGTGAAAAGTTGAAATTGTAGACATTTTTTGTGGGTTGGACATTTTGTCATTGATTTTAAAGCAAAGAGCCAAAACTACGTTTTTACTCCCCTCCTCGTTCCCCTACGGTGTACACACAAGTCGAATTACCTCCCTTAATCCCCTATGCATTGGGGGGAAACAGGAATCTAGTTCCCTCCCCAATACATACGGGGAGGGT
>CAXUOL010000559.1:2829-4915 GCA_964252435.1 uncultured Nostoc sp. | reverse complement strand
ATTTGCCAATCGCAGTGCTAATGGCAGCCATATAATCACTAGCACGAAAATAATGCCCAGCGCTATAGGCAGATAGCTTTCTCCCAAGCGGGGATGGACAACATGCCAACTATTTCCCATCCAACGCCAAGCCCGTTTGTAGGGATAGGTGGTGGAAAGCTGTTCTAGGACATGACCATTATCTTCTACGACAAAGATTTGCTGACAGCGATCGCAACCAAATGCTTCTGTCAGCGTAATCGGAATTAACTGACCCCGGCGACGACAGGGACAGGGGTATTCGGTATTGAAATCGATTTTTTCGGGTTTTTGAGATTGCACAAGCGTTCTAATAACTTGAGCGTGTTTTACACGAACTGCGAGAATATAACGCCTTAAAGGCTTCTGTGTTTATATACATAGAAAGGCGATACAAACGTTGTCCTGATTAAATATAGTAGATGCAGCTAACTTTAAGTATACTAGTTGCCAAATTAGTACGGAGTTATCTATATTGTAGTCTTTCCCCATAGCTGGCGATCTTGTTGAAAAACTTCCTTTTCTTCATCTGTCGCTTCAAGGTAATGTGGTTGCGTTTTTGGGGATTTATTATGCTGACACAGCTGGTACAATTTTAAGCATAGGTGGCGATCGCTCCGAAAGCAAATCCTTTGGGAAGGCGACGCTCGTAAACAATACACCTCAACAAACCCGCTAATTTCCCTTTGGGTCACTATATATTACAATCAGTTCTCAAAGTTAGATCGGCATTATGTCCAACCTCTATTACTTGGAGTTCAAAAGCGTTTCCAGGGCAGTAATTGTTAAAACATCTATTGTAGTGTGTAACTCTTTGTCCGAATCTATAATAGATTGTGGCTAGTTTTAACTGGCGTGTCCACATTCGGAGCGGTTTACAAGAATGCAGAGCTAATCTACGAACACTTCAACGCACCCTAAAAACACTAAACCTCTTGGAATTTTTAAATTCAAGAGGTTTTCGTTGGAAGCGGGTAACGCGATTCGAACGCGCGACATTCACCTTGGCAAGGTGACGCTCTACCACTGAGCTATACCCGCGATCATCACCCAAATACCAATATCTCAGATTTATCTGTAATTGTCAACCCCTTAATTTGGTCATTGGTCAGTAGAGACGCGATTAATCGCGTCTCTACAATGGTCATTAGTGAATAACAAAGGACAAATGACTAATGACGGACTAGCCGATTTATTCTGACTCGACAGTTAAATTGCCGACGCTGGTACTTGGAAAAGAGGGTGGCAAAGACTGGCTATTACGAGAATATGGCTCTGCCAGGTTAGAACGCAGTTGCCGCATGAGACTAGCCATTTCTAGGGCATTCAGAGCGTAATCCCAGCCATGATTACCTTTTATGCCTGCGCGTTCTAGGGCTTGCTGCATAGTATCTACTGTCAAAATGCCAAAAATTACTGGCACCCCAGTTTGAAAGCTAGCGGCGGCAATGCCTTTAGAAACCTCTGAGGATACGTAATCAAAATGGGGTGTTTGTCCTCGAATGACTGCGCCAAGACAAATTACAGCATCATAACGATGGGAAAGTGCTAACTGGCGAGCTACTAAAGGTACCTCAAAACTTCCCGGAACCCAAACATAGTCCACCTGATTACCTTGGGGATTAGGGTCTACACCGTGGCGTTTTAAACAATCTTGACATCCCTCTAGCAGCTTTCCGGTAACGAGATCGTTGAATCGACCAATCACCACTGCAAACCGCAAAGGCTCCGTTTGGGTAAAAGTTCCCTCGAAAACTGCCATGATTGCCTCTTTATCAACTATACTTCTGGCCAATATACATTTCTTATTTAAATGTAGAGGAGCAGGAAAGCACGGTCAAAATGAAGTTAGTAGGAAAAAGAAAAAATCCTTTGTTTCCCTTAACCTTTGACCTTGGCTTTTCTGCCCCTCTAGTTCTTATATTATGTGCCTGCGCCAGAGCGAAGCCGTCACCTATACGACAAAAAAGTTTAACAAACCAACTAAAAATACCAAACCAATCCAGACACCAGAACCAACCCAGAGCAGTTTTTTAGATTCACCCCAATTTTGGGGAGTGGCGTAAGC
>CAXUOL010000559.1:0-2729 GCA_964252435.1 uncultured Nostoc sp. | reverse complement strand
GGGATTTTTTAGCATTGCATCGGGATGAATATCCTCTGATTGAACGCCGTTCGGTGAATCCAGAAAAAATTCGCTCTTTGACTGTGGTAGATACGCAACAGCGCGATCGCTTGGGTAAAGCTGCTGAGTGGTTAGATTTACCCAGTGTAAGAGAGATTATAGTTTATGACCATCACTTAGGACAAGAATCAGATATTCCCGCGACGCGATCGCATATTGACTCAGTAGGAGCCACCACAACTTTAATCGTCGAGCAATTGCAACAACAGGAAATTTCCTTGACTCCTGCCGAAGCGACTGTAATGGCTTTGGGTATCCACGTTGACACTGGCTCTTTGACATACGACCAGTCCACAGTACGGGATGCTTTAGCTTTGGCTTGGTTGATGGAACAAGGTGCTAGTTTATCAGTAATTTCTACTTACCGTGACCCAGGATTATCTTTGCAATTGCAGCAGCTATTAACTGAATCTCTGGAACGTTTAGAATCTCTCTGTCTACATGGATATACGGTCGCTTGGGTAAGTTTGAAAACAGAGGCTTTTGTGCCAGGGCTATCGAGCCTAGCTTCGGAACTTGTGGAATTAACCGAAATTGATGCCCTACTATTGGCTAATGAGTATCCTTTAGGTGAAGAGGATTCACGCTTAACTGTAATTGGGCGATCGCAAATTCCCAAAACGAATCTTAACCTATTATTCCAACTCTTGGGCGGTGGCGGTCATTCGCAAGCCGCATCGCTAAATCTAAGGGGAGTTGATTCGCAGGCAATATTAAAACAACTCCTTGATGGGATAAAAGCACAAATTCCCCATCCCCTGACTGCTAGGGATTTGATGTCTTCTCCTGTCCGCACGATTCTGCCTGAAACGACAATTGCTGAAGCCCAGCGCATTTTATTACGCTATGGACACTCTGGTTTATTCGTAGTCGATACTCAAGGGCAACTAGTAGGTATTATTTCGCGGCGGGATATTGATATTGCCTTACACCACGGATTTAGTCATGCACCAGTCAAGGGCTACATGACTAAGAATCTCAAAACGATTACACAAGATACGACATTACCACAAATTGAGTCGGTAATGGTGACTTATGATATTGGACGCTTACCAGTATTGGAAAATGAGCAGTTAATGGGCATTGTCACCCGTACTGATGTCTTGCGAGAATTACATCAAGAAAGGGATGAAGACCAAGAGGGAGAACAAAAATTCAAAATTCAAAATGACGCTCACGCTGCGCTAACAAAATTCAAAATTCCTCTCAGGACTGAATTGCAAAATCGCCTTGCTTTGCAACTGTGGCAATTACTCACTACAGCATCGCAAGAGGCAGAAAAACGGGGTTGGCATCTTTATCTAGTCGGCGGTGCGGTGCGGGATTTACTGTTAGCTGAAGCAGCATCAGGCACTTTGATGATTAAAGATATTGACCTCGTGGTTGATGGCTTTCATAAATCAGCAGATGTCGGTGCTGGTGTGGAATTAGCAAAGGCACTCCAACAACTTTACCCTATGGCTCGCTTAGAAATCCACGGGGCTTTTCAAACTGCGGCTTTGTTGTGGCACAAAGACCCAGAATTAGATTCTCTATGGGTAGATATTGCCACCGCTAGAACAGAATTCTATCCTTATCCAGCCGCAAATCCAGAAGTTGAGGCGAGTTCCATTCGTCAAGATTTGTATCGCCGAGATTTTACCATCAACGCCCTCGCCTTGCGCCTGACTTCTCCTCGGACTGGTGAGTTACTCGATTTTTTTGATGGATTACTAGATTTACAAGCTAAACAAATTCGGGTTTTACACGCCAATAGCTTTATCGAAGACCCCACCCGCATTTTTCGTGGCGTGCGCTTTGCCGTGCGCTTCGGATTTCAGATAGAATCGCAAACTGAAGAGTTTATCCGCTATGCCATCAACAGTGGTGTTTACGATCGCACTGCTCAAGAGAATAGCAGAACTCCAGCCCTGCAAACTCGACTGAAAACAGAACTAAAACACATCCTAGAAGCCCCCTACTGGAAATCAGCTTTACAGTTACTCGATAACTTAGAGGCATTGCAATGCATCCATCCTACCCTGAAGCTAGATGCAGAACTCCTGCGACAATTACGTTTGCTAGAACGCTGTTTGCGGCGATTTGACCCGCAACCAACCCTCATCCATTGGGAAATGCGTTTAGAAACGTTAATTGCCCATCTCGCACCACAATATCGGGCGAAAGTAGCAAAGAACTTACAACTGCAAGAAGATGGCGTTAAACGCTTGCAAAACTTGGCTTCTGCTCAAACTGAAGTAATGGAATCTTTGCTTAAGTGTCAAAGTCCTAGTCAAGTAATGCAGTTGTTGCGACAGTATGATTTACCAATGCTAATTTTAATTGCTGTGCAAATTCCGCGATCGCTTAGACATCAGATTTGGGAATATTTAACTGTTTGGGCTAATGTGCAGCCACTATTGAATGGTAATGATTTAAAGAAACTGGGTTACAAACCAGGGCCTCAATATCGACAAATATTAGATGATGTGCTTGCTGCTACCTTGGATAGAGTAATTAAAGATAAGACTGAAGCTAAGGAGTTTTTAGCACAACACTATCCTAAATGAAATAGCTCTGGTCTAAATTGTATCTGGATTAATATTTAACTCCCGCAGTTTTGCTGCTAAACGTTCAGCCTTTTGTTCGGCTTGTTCAGCTTTTTGTTCAGCTTGTTCAGCTTTTTGTTC
>CAXUOL010000558.1:0-4923 GCA_964252435.1 uncultured Nostoc sp. | reverse complement strand
CCTACACTACACCCCGCGATTGTTGTACCGCATTTGAATGGAAACCGCTATAAGCCCCCGACTAAAGCCGTGGGGTTTGTGAGGTTTTCCACCAGAGATTTTAAGGATTCTCGCGCAGGAAAGTGTCAATATCATTTAGTTCTTGCTGATTGAGGCGAAAGTCTCCAGCACCAATGATTCCTTCCACCTGCTTGGGATTGCGTCCGCCAACGATCGCCGCAGTCACCGCCGAATTATTTAAAGTCCAAGCGATCGCAACTTCACCTGGCGAGCGATCGTGTTGTTGACCAATGTGTTGCAACACCTCGACTAGCTTTAGGTTACGAGATAGACGTGGCTCCTGAAATTCACTATTGTTTTTGCGCCAATCATTATCTGGAAAATTAGCAACCCGCTCAGGTGTCATCTTTCCTGTAAGCAAACCAGATTGCATAGGTGAATAAACAATCACACCTATGTTATTTTCCTGACAAAAAGGCAGAATCTCCTTTTCGACATCGCGCTTAACCAGCGAATAAGGTGGTTGCAATGACGTAACTGGTGCAATCTCCTGGATACGTTTCAACTGTTCTACATTGAAGTTTGAAACCCCAATATTGCGAACCTTACCCTCATCCTTAAGCTTGGCGAGAGTCGTCCAACCTTCTTCAACTTCTGAGTCAGGGTTGGGCCAGTGGATCTGGTAGAGGTCGATGGTTTCAATGTTGAGTCGGCGCAAACTGGCTTCAACCTCCCGCCGCACAGAATCCGCCTTCAGGCTGTGACCAATTTCGCCCTTTTCATCCCAGATTAGTGAACATTTAGTGAAAATGTAGGGGCGATTAGATCGGCCTTTGAGTGCTTTAGCAACAACCTCTTCAGAATGCCCCAGACCATAAATAGCTGCGGTGTCAATCCAATTAACGCCGAGGTCAAGAGCGCGATTGATCGCTGCGATCGATTCTTGGTCATTTTGCTCTCCCCAACCAAAAGCCCATCCACCTCCACCAATCGCCCAAGCACCAAAGCCGATTGGGGTAATGTTAAGCTCCGAATTGCCAAGCTGTTTGGTTTGCATATCTACTTTCTTCAAGAATTTTTGAGTCAATTGTTACTTTAGGCTGCAAATATTATCTCAACAGCTATCTAAGGTGTGAATTACTACTGGTGCAAACATGACAGGCAATCACTCTTGAATGTTGTGTTGATACACTACTTGTATAGTTCTAAATTTCATAGTCGAATATAGTCGAGACTAGAAACCTGGGTTTAAGCAACCCCACTTTTAACACGTTCGCGCCGGAACAATGGAGTTATCCGCCTTGGATGTACTACCAAACATCCCCTATCCCTTAGAATAGACAATTACGAATTAACGCGATGTGCGACTTAATATTCTGACCTCTCTCCAAACCTCTCTCCTAAAAGGAGAGAGGCTTTGATTTTTGCTCCCCAACGCTACAAGGGTTGGGGTTGGGGGTTAGGTTTGAGAGAAAGTCGCACATGGCGTGAATTACGAATTACGTAGCTTGCTTCTCACCTTGGGCGAGTATTACGAATTACTGAATTTACCGAATATTAACCTCTTGCAGGTAATTTACTTCTTGAAGATATTTAACCTTAGTAGCTGAGTTTTTAGGGACGAATAAATTTGTTTTTTTTGCAGAAGCTATCTTTTGATTGTCAGTCAGTACGCGTTGTTTTTGAGTATACTCATTCAATTTGACTTGAGCTTGAGCATAAACTAGAGTATCTTGGGGAATATTTTGGAGAAATTTTACAGCCCGATCAAAATCACCAATAGATGCTTTTTTATAAGCTTTCTGTAAAAAGTAGGCTGCTCTGATCTGCCGCTTTCGATTGTATTCAGCTAACTTGTCTTGAACTAAAGCACCTGCATGACTTTCTTGAGGAATTTGACGCAGATATTGTAATGCGGCAGAAAAATCTTTTTCAGCAGCTTTTTCGTAAGCTTTTGCTAATAAATCTTGCGTCTGTATTTCAATGTTTACAGATGCTTTCTGAACTATTTTATCTATTTTAGATTGCCAATAGAAAATCTTGGGAACTTTCGCCGCAGCATGAAGAACATCTGACCATCTGCTCTCATTAAAAGCTATTTGTGCTATTTCGTATTGATGTGCAGCTACTTGCCATTGTTCTTGCCATTCTTCAATTGTGGCTTGTGCTTCTGGATAAACATTGCTGTGGGAGGGAATCGATTTAGCGAGTGCGATCGCTTCTTCCAAATCTCCTGCTTGATATTCTTTTGTTGCTTTATATAATGTATCTGTTTCTGAATATGCAGGTGCAGTATTAACTAAAGAATATACACCAAATCCCATCACTAAAGAATTAGCTGCCAATCCTACTTTCATTCCCGTTAATAATGGGGATGATTTTCCAAATGCAGAATTTTTCGCTACTTCTAGGGAAAATTGAGAATCTTCCTCTAATGTTTCTGATGGCTGAGGTTCCCAAATTATTTGTTTGAGTACCCGCAGCACTTCACCCGCAGACTGAAAGCGGTCTTGGTAATTATAGCGGATCATTTGGCTGAGAACAGCAGCTAGATAATCGTTAACTGGCGTGTTTTGAGAACGCCAAAAAATTTCATTAGTAGAAGGATCGGTTTTTAATTGTAGTGGTTCTAGCCCTGTTAAAGCCTGAATGGCAATCATACCCAAAGCATAAATATCACTGTTGGGCTGTGTTTGACCAATAAATTGCTCTGGCGGTATGTATCCCAATGAAGTGACGGGAATTCTATAAATGGGCAATTCTGCACATATCCCAAAATCGATCGACTGGATTGAGCCAAAGTCAATCATAACTAACTTGCGATCGCTAGTACGTCTGATCAAGTTTTCCGGTTTGATATCGCAATGGATCACACCTTGAGAGTGGACAAATTCTAGAATACCTAAGACATCGAGCAAAAATTCTACAACTTCGCTTTCACTCCATAAACAGCCCCATTGTTGATTGATGGGCAATTCCGCAGTCAGTGCATGTCCTTCAATATACTCTTGCACTAAATAAAATCGCTCGTTTTCTTCAAAGCAGGCGATGAATTCAGGAATTTGGTCATGGCTTCCCAGAAGCTTGAGGGTTTGGGTTTCAGTCAGAAACAGCAACCTCAGCATCTCCAAGTAGCCGGATTCGGAACTGCTAACTTTTATCTGCTTAATAACGCATTTGGGATTCTCTGGATAATCTACGTCTACAGCAATGTATGTTTGTCCAAACACCCCTGCACCGAGGCTTTGGACAACTTGGTAACGCCCTTGTAGTAATTTACCGATTATGTGGTAGGTCATGACCTGGTTACTCAGTAAGTCCTTTTATTTAGTTTTTCTGACATTTCCACCTGTTTCCGGAATGCTTGAAAAATATATATCTTAAACTTTTGTTACTAAAATGCAAAATGGATTTATTTAAGTATTTTTACTTAAATATTAAAAAGAATGAATAACAAGATTCCTAACATCTTTAAGAATAAAATTGACGCAAAAAATAGCCGAAACCACTATTTTCATCTGGTTCTAATTTATGAATTGCCACTAATTTATAAAGATTATATAAAGTTTACATGAATTTTATGTATTCATGATTGCAAACTCACAACTTTTTTAAATATTACATATACTATATGTGCGTAAATACTTTGTAAATCTAATACAAAAGCAACAATATCAATAGAATACTAACCCAATAATTAATTTTTCATTACTAGTCTGTAAATGAAAAATTAAAGAGTATGGGTTGTTCCTAGTTTGCGCTTGAGGGCTAAAACATTTAAATTTAGTGGTGGTGCAAAAACGCCGATTATTTATCCGCCGGTAGTACAGGATTCAGAATTAATTATGACTCACCTCGACTACGCTCGGCGACCACCTGACTAGCTGAATTTTGTTTGATAAAGAACAGCTTTGTGGGTTTCAGTTAAACAAGTTCTAATTTCAAGAGATATCCAATGAAAAGGTTTTATAAATTAGCAATTGCGTCTGCTATTGTTGGGTTCGGGTTAGGAATGCTGAATACAGCCCAAGCAGCAACTTTTACTCAGACTGCATCAGATCGAGGTTGGTGGGCTGCTGAAGATGGACTTAATAGCTCTAATTCTAACGATAATCTCAACTACGTAACTGGAAATATACGCGGAACAGATTTGCGTAACTATTTTACATTCGATCTTGGTAATCTAGTAGGAGTTACTTCAGCAACCTTGCAAATTCAACGATTTGAGGGTTCAGGAAATCCAACAGAGACTTTAGGTTTTTTTGATGTTTCAACACCTGCTAATGTGTTGAGTCAGAAAAATAATAGCCCCAATAATACTATTTATAATGATTTGGGAAGTGGTAAAAATTATGGAAGTTTTAACGTTACTACTTCTGGCGATCCAAAGGAAATCTTGAATTTTACTCTCAACTCCAACGTCATTGCAGATATTAACGCCAGAAACGGAAATTTTTTCTCAATTGGAGGTGCGCTTCAAGGGGATCTTGTTGAGGAATATCTTTTTTCTGAGAGTGGTGGTCAAGCGTTTGCTAAACTTGTGGTCGATACCAATTCAACCCCTGTTCCAGAACCTAGCGCCCTTGGTGGGATAATGGTTGTTGGTGTTGGAGGCTGGTGGCTAAAGCGTAAACGAAAAGCGTCTCTAAGTGTATAGGCGATTTAATTTACGGCCTATGCGACAAAGTATTTTTTCCTAGAAAAATTTCAATGCTCTTGCTTTTTTGCAAGTGCATTTTTTACACTACAGCAGTTTTCATGTATTTGAACCACACCTGTCGTAGGGGCGCAAAGCCTTCATTGGTGTCAACTTAAGCTCAAACGCTTATTCCACAAGCGTTTTACCCACCTTAATCCCCCGATATATTGGGGGGAAACAAGAAAATCCAGTTCCCTCCCCAATACATACGGGGAGGGTTAGGG
>CAXUOL010000557.1:2947-4949 GCA_964252435.1 uncultured Nostoc sp. | reverse complement strand
TAGTTTATGGAGTATGCCAAAAGCCGCTAACGCGCAGGCATTAATACCCCATACACTGCAATTAGATGCGACAAAGTTAGAAAAGCAAGGGTTGAGCTTGGCACAAGAGGCGGCTCAACTAGCTCAGTTTCAACAGGTTGATTTAGCTTTGCCACGAGCGCGGCTGGCAAGTCAACTGGCTCCTGGGAATGATAAAGTGTGGTTGCTGTTAGGTGGATTGCAGTTGCAATCCAAAGAGTTTGATGGGGCGATCGCTAGTCTGAAAAAAGCACAATCTCTCAACCCCAAAAATGGTGATATTTTGTTTGCTTTGGGTTCAGCGAATTTTCAACAGAAAAATTACCAGGCTGCCGTTGTCAATTATCAAGACGGTTTGAAATTAAAACCCAACGATCCAGAGGGGTTATTTGATTTGGGTAATGCTTACTATTTGCTGGGTAAATTGCCAGATGCGATCGCCCAGTACGATAAAGCCGTCTCCCAAGATAAAAAATTCTGGCCAGCGCTCAACAATATTGGCTTAATCAACTACGAACAGGGTAATATCCCTGAAGCAATTAAGCGATGGCAATCTGCTATAACCCTTGAGAAACAAGCCGCAGAACCTTTATTGGCCTTAGCCGTGGCACTGTATACTAAAGGCGATCGCCAACAAGGACTAACCTTGGGAGAAGCTGCACTCCGTATCGATTCGCGCTATGCTAATTTGAATTTCCTCAAAGAAAATCTCTGGGGCGATCGTCTACTGTCTGATACGAAAAAATTCCTAGAATTACCACGTATTCAAGCAGCTATACAGCAACGAGAAAACTCATCATCAGCGCCTACGCCTAGAAAACAGCCTACTCAATAGGAGTTTGGAGTTTGGAGTTAGGAGTTTGGAGTTTGGAGTTAGGAGTTAGAAGTTAAAAGTTAAATATTTCAACTCCTCACTCATAACTCTCCTATTGCCACTTGCCTAACAGTACCTTTTCGTAGTACATCTATACTAGATAGATACAGGAACTAGTCGCCCAAAAACATTGGCGGGCGAGTATTCCTGAAATTAAGTCGTTAATTCTCAGTGTTAGTCTGTGGGTAGAAGTGCGATGATTTGGTCAACGAACTGTTGATGGTCAACAACTGGCTTAGAAATGTAGCCATCAGCACCGCTTTGCTTGAGAAAGTTCTCGCGATCGCCTTCCATAGCATGTGCTGTCACCAAAATTACAGGTAAGTTTGCTGTTTTTGGATCGGATTTTAACATTTGTGTAATCTTGATTCCATCAACAGACTTGCCTTGGTAAACACTTCTGGAGAGAGAAACATCCATCAAAATCAGGTCGGCTTCTCCTGATTGGGCAATTTTAATGACTTCTTCGACATTTTCAGTGTGTTTCACACCCAAGCCACCACGCTTGGACAAAATTTTGGAAAAAACACGAGCATTAATTAGATCGTCTTCGACAATTAAAACAGTTTTCATGAGAATTTTAGTTATAGAGGTGAGGAGATTCAAGAATTCCAGAATACAAAATTAAGAAATGCAATCATGATGAAAAGGAGTCAGAAGACAGAATTCAGAATTCAGAATAACCCAGCAGTCAAGTCAGGAGTAACAATCACGGAAAGAATTTTTTCTTCTCCCAAGGGGAGACGCTAAGAGCGAACACGCGCGTTTAAAATAGCTTGCTCTAAACCTCAATTCTCTACCCAGTCCCACAAAATCCATTCTGGATTCTGTCTCCTGAATTCTGAATTCTTCTTCGGTAAGTATCATCGCTACTAAGTTTATGTAGATTATACTCGTGTGCATCCTTTTTAATAGTCAATGTGCATCTTCGTCATCAAGGATGATACTACTGCTTTTTTTTCTGTGACTATCAAAATTTTGTGATGAATCTCATTTCATCCGTTATGCTGTGGTTGCCGCAGTGTTGAGTTCCATCGGCTTTTGTGTAGTTAAACTTCAGGGAAAAAACTCATGGCAAAACAGTTAAACCTTCTCTCAACGGGACAGGTA
>CAXUOL010000557.1:0-2847 GCA_964252435.1 uncultured Nostoc sp. | reverse complement strand
TTCAGGGAAAAAACTCATGGCAAAACAGTTAAACCTTCTCTCAACGGGACAGGTAATTCCAACAGCCCTGCACACCGAGATGCAACGGTCTTATCTAGAATATGCCATGAGCGTGATTGTCGGGCGAGCGCTACCAGACGTGCGTGATGGCTTAAAACCAGTGCATCGGCGCATTCTATATGCAATGCACGAACTCGGTTTAGTACCAGATAGACCTTATCGAAAATGTGCCCGTGTAGTGGGTGATGTGTTGGGTAAATACCATCCTCACGGCGACCAATCAGTTTACGATGCTTTAGTCAGGCTGGTGCAGGATTTTTCTAGCCGCTATCCCTTGCTGGCAGGACATGGTAACTTTGGCAGTGTCGATAATGATCCGCCAGCAGCGATGCGTTACACAGAAACGCGCCTCGCACCCATCAGCCATGAGGGAATGCTGACAGAAATTGGTGAAGAAACTGTGGAATTTGTCGGGAACTTCGATAATTCCCAGCAAGAACCAACAGTGTTACCTGCTCAGTTGCCGTTTTTGTTACTTAATGGCTGTTCTGGTATTGCCGTAGGAATGGCGACAAATGTACCACCTCACAATTTGGGGGAAGTTGTCGATGGGTTAATTGCTTTAATCGACAACCCAGATTTGCCAGATGAAAAATTATTTGAGCTAATTCCAGGGCCAGATTTTCCCACTGGCGGGGAAATAGTTGGTGAAGCAGGAATTCGGGAAGCATATACCACAGGTAAAGGTGGAATTCTGCTGCGGGGAGTCGCGACTCTAGAGGAAATTCCAGCCGCTAGGGGAAGCAAGCGTCGGACGGCAATTATCATTACAGAATTGCCTTATCAAGTGAATAAGGCTGCCTGGATTGAGAAGGTAGCGGACTTAGTAAATCAAGGACGCTTGCAGGGAATTTCCGATCTTCGGGATGAGAGCGATCGCGAAGGGATGCGGGTGGTAATTGAACTCAAACGCGATACCAATCCCCAAGAAGTTCTCCAGAATTTATATCACCAAACTGCTTTACAGATGACTTTTGGGGCGATTCTCCTAGCAATAGTGGATGGACAACCCCGCCAGTTAAGTTTGCGTCAACTGTTGCAGGAGTTTTTGAGATTCCGAGAAGAGACGCTGAACCGTCGCTATAATTACGAGTTGGCTAAGGCCCAAAGTCGCGTGCTTTTGGTAGAAGGTTTGCTGAAAGCGCTGTCTAATTTGGATGAGGTAATTAGAATTTTGCGCCAAGCTCCTGATGGTAGTACGGCAAAAATTAATCTTTGTAGCCAACTGGATTTGAGTGAGGTACAAGGAGATGCAATTCTAGCTATGCCGTTGCGTCGCCTCACTAGTTTAGAACAGCAAAATTTGCAGCAGGAATTTGAGCAGATAAGTGAACAAATTAGATTGTTGGAGCTATTACTGAACGATCGCCGAGAATTACTCAAGGCGCTGAAAAAAGATTTGCGATCGCTCAAGCGCAAGTACAACGATCCCCGGCGGACTAAGCTAGCACCTACCAGCAGCGACACAAGGATACAAGAGGACAAGGGGACAAGAGGACGAGTAGAGGAAGAAGAGGAACTTAAATCTTCTGAACCAGCAGAGGAAGCGGTTTTAGAATTTACCCAACGGGGTTATGTGCGCCGTACCCAGCCATCTGGGAGAAAGTCAAAAGGTGAAAATGGTCTGCATGATAATGACTTCATTATCCAAACGGTTTTAACTGACACAGAAAAAGACTTGCTAGTACTAAGCGCTAGCGGCAAAGTTTACCCTGTGAAAGTGGGAGAAATTCCCCCAACCACTGGACGTTCCCCACGAGGGAAACCTTTGATTACCATGCTCAGTAATACTGCTCAAGGTGCTCAAGAAGCTGTGGTCAGCCGCTTTTTACTGCCGGAAAATCTTGAAACTAAGCAGATGATTCTTTTAACAAAAGAGGGACGGATTAAGCGGCTGTCTCTGGGAGAATTTACTAACTTGACTCGGCGCGGAATCACAATTTTGAAGCTCAAAGACGATGATGAATTGTCATTTACCCAGTTCACAAAACCAGGGGATCATTTGATTTTAGCTAGTTCTGGTGGGCGACTGTTGCGCTTTGCAGTCAATGATGAACAATTACCAATCATGGGACGCACAGCGATGGGTTTACAAGCATTTCGGTTATTGAAAAATCAGCAAATGGTTGGTTGTGTCACTGTCGGGAAAGATGACCAGCTGCTGCTAGTTACTCAAGAAGGATATGCCAAGCGAATGCCTGCGAGTCAGTTAAGAGCGGCTAATCGCGGCGATTTAGGCACGCAAGCGCTGAAATTTGCCAGCAAAACTGACAACTTAGCTGGTATGGTTCTAGCGACGATCGCATCTGGCGAGGTAGCTTTAGTGACGAATAAGGAGCGGGTAGTACGGTTACCTCTGGAAACAGTGCCAATATTGGGCAGAGATGTTAAAGGTGAGAGTATCATCCAACTCAACCGCGATGAAAAAATTATCACCGTTGCCGAAGTGCGATCGTAAATTAGGGTGATGTTCAACTTACGACAAGCCAACTTGCAGGATTTAGAGGCGCTAATCCAATTGCGTCTTGAACTCCTGCGGGAGGCTGGCGATATTAAAGGTGACTCTGACACCGCAAAACTAGCAGAAGCAACTCGAAAGTATTTTGCTGAAAAAATGCCGCAGAGTGAGTTTTTAGCTTGGGTCGCTGAAGTGGATAGTCAAATTGTTGCCACTAGCGGCTTAGTATTTTTTCAACGACCCCCCTACAACGGCAATCTTTCAGGCTCAGAAGCCTACATTATGAACGTTTATACAATTCCGATGTGGCGAGGACGGGGAATTGCTAC
>CAXUOL010000556.1:0-4952 GCA_964252435.1 uncultured Nostoc sp. | reverse complement strand
GAGTTTAGCGATTCGTCGAGATTTTGCCATTAAAGCAATTTTGCAACTTTATCATCTAGATTAACTGCTAGTCCCAGAAGGCAGCTATGAAGAGGAAATATCGCTTGTATAAATTCAGCTTTTGTTACCTCTTTTAACTGGATAGTTATTGCCGTTCGGTACTAGAAGTCCACTACAGCAACTTTAATGAAGAAATAAGTTCGTAGTCAGGACTTTAGTCCTTGGATTGAGCGCTCAAGCGCTTACTACGAACTAAGTATTGTTCTCTTGCCTGATTACCGCTGAACACGCAAGAACCTGTAAACTTCAACGAGATAACTTTCCCAAGTTCTTGTTGTCAATTGCAACGTTTCCGAATTTGGTACAAAGTCTTCAAGTCGTAAACCGCGTGTGCGAATATCTTGAGGAGTTCCTTGTAATAAATAGGGGGGCACTTTCAAATTATAAGAAAGAATGCGATCGCCCGTTACATCTGAGATGTTCGCTGTGGTGGGTTGCCCTAATGCCACCAGTGTCTCAGATGTTGGTGTAGCAGTTGCGACAGATGTTTCACCTGTCATTGCTAGAGGCGCTCTATAAAGGAAATAAGCGACTGCTGGTGTACTTGCCAACAGCAAAATCGTCAGTGCCCAACCGATCAAGTATCCTCCTGGTTTCTCTATTCCACCTCCCTTGATTTTCTGAGCGGCAAGAATCATCAGTAAAACAGAGGCTCCTAGAGGCTTGAGGGGAAAAGATAGCATCCTCCACAACGACGCCACAGCAGGTTCGTTGGGGTTAAGAAATGATAGGGCTACGATTACCAAGATAACGACTAAGATTAATCGCCCGACAAAACTTCCAGAGGGATAAAATCGCTGGAACAGAGAATAGACGATAGTGCCAATCAGCAGCCACAGCAGTACCCGGCTTAACAATAGAAACATAGACTAACTCTCAAATTTTCTGGTGCAGTGAGCCAGTGTGGTGTTAAGGCAATCCGTTTCGATCGGGGTTGCCCCCATAAAGGACAGCCATGCATGGTTTCCCTGCATAAAACAACTGGCGACTTCTTACTGATAGCGACGTTAGAAGCGTCACCCGTAAGGCTCAACCTAGAGGTTTCGGGAAATGGATTTATTTTATTGTCAAATTGTAATCGCACTGTTTGACTTAAAATTTCTCAAACCTCACACCCAAAGACTACCGTCGTAGTGATTTTAGTGCAATTTTTTGACACTGCGTCTATTATTTATAATTTTCCAGAAGAGTAATATCGCACCGATAAACTAAATTAATTAAGTAATCGACTTAAAAGGAAAAACTATGTCGCCTGAAAAGCCTACTATTCTGGTAACGGGAGGAGCTGGATATATTGGTTCCCATACAGTGCTTGCTTTGAAGAAAGCAGGTTATGGCGTTGTCATACTTGATAATCTGGTCTATGGACATCGCGATTTAGTAGAAAAGGTTTTACAGGTAGAACTGATAATTGGGGACACAAGCGATCGCGCCTTGCTCGATCATCTATTTAAAACCCACGATATTGCCGCAGTGATGCATTTTTCTGCTTATGCCTACGTAGGAGAATCTGTTACCGATCCGGCCAAATATTACCGTAATAATGTCCTTGGTACTTTGACCCTATTAGAAGCGATGCTGACAGCATCTGTAAAGAAATTTGTCTTTTCTTCTACCTGTGCCACCTACGGCGTACCGGAATTCGTGCCCATTCCAGAAACCCATCCCCAAAATCCGATTAATCCTTATGGGGCGACAAAGCTGATGGTAGAAAGGATTCTCTCTGATTTTGATGTTGCTTACGGTTTACAATCAGTGCGTTTTCGCTATTTCAATGCTGCTGGTGCTAATCCCAATGGCTTACTGGGCGAGGATCACAACCCAGAAACCCATTTGATTCCCTTGGTGCTAATGACAGCTTTAGGGAAACGAGAATCCATCTCAATTTTCGGCACTGATTACCCCACACCCGATGGTACGTGTATTCGAGATTATATTCACGTTAACGACTTAGCAGACGCCCATATTTTGGGATTGGAATATTTATTAAAAGGTGGCGATAGCGAAGTTTTTAATTTGAGCAATGGTAGCGGCTTCTCTGTCAGAGAAGTTATTGCCGCAGTTGAAGAGGTGACAGCAATTTCGATACCAGTAGAAGAACGCGATCGCCGTCCTGGCGATCCCCCAATTCTCGTTGGCACCAGCGAGAAAGCTAGAACAATCTTAGGCTGGCAACCTCAGTATCCATCCATCAAAGATATCGTCGCTCATGCATGGCAGTGGCATCAGAAGCGACATAAATAGAAGAAGTCAAAAGTCAAAAGTAAACAAGTACATGTGCTGGGGGAATTGGTGCCCCAACACGTGTATATTATTAACCAGATTACAAAGAAGGTAGGCTGAAAGGGTAGACACGAAAATGTCTGAAAGCAGTTCCATAAAGAATCGCTTAGAATTAAGGCATAAAAGTGATCGCACAAAATTTGCGGGATGAAGTACCTCAATATTCAAGATACAGACACTACCCTCACAGCGCTACTTGATGAGGTGGCAGCGACTCAAACTGAAGTTGTGGTTACTCGTGATGGCATTCCAGTTGCTCGCATTGTGCCTTGGCAAGCAAAACGAACTTCTACTAATCGCTACCCATTGCGGGGAATGCCGATTGTGATTGCAGAAGATTTTGACGAACCTATGGCGGAACTTTGGGAAACCTTGGGCGAATGATTTTGTTAGATACTCATGTTTGGCTTTGGTTACTGCATGATCCAAGTCAGTTATCGAGTCAGGCGCAAGCCGCAATTGATTCAGAAGAACCACAAAGTGGCTTGCTGGTGTCTGCTATTTCAGCATGGGAGATTGCAATCAAGTTCAGCATTGGAAAACTAACGTTACCCTTGCCGATTGATGAATGGTATGCGTTGGCGCGAACACACTCAGGCATTGTCATAGAGCCTTTAAATCCTCTAGATGCGATCGCCAGTACACAGCTACCGGATAATTTTCATAAAGATCCGGCAGACAGAATTCTAGTTGCGATCGCAAGGCAATATGGAATTCCTTTGGTAACTTGTGATGCGAAGATTCTGAACTACCCTCATGTGCAAACGATCTGGTGAACTGACTTACACAAAGGGAGACACAAAGAAAAATGTCTCCCCACTCCCTATTCCCCACCCCTCCTCATACTTTGCATGACGACAACTAAGATGCCAATAAATCCGAGAATTGGCAGTGCGATCGCCCAAGTTGGTAATTGTTGAGATTGACCCTCTACTAAATCACCATTGACATTTCGCAGGTTTCGTGTGTTTTGTGTAGACCCGCCTCCTGCCACAGTCACTTCAAATTTGAATTCAAAGGGTTTGAATCTTGCCCCAGAGACAGGTTTTCCATTTAGTTGCAACTCATAAAGACCTGGTTTGGGAAAGGTAATATCTGCACCTGGGATGCCTTGATAACGTTCGGCTGCTACAGGTTCTAACTGTGGTTCTAACAGCGGTGGCTCTCCGGCTGCATAAGGTTCGGCATAAACAGCCAACTGACAATTACACTGTGACAGCGGAATCACTTTTCCACCTCTGCGGGTAAGTGCAAACCAGGCTTGGCTTGGTTCTCCAGCACGGGGATTATCATTTGGTTCAATGTGGAGAGTGCCACCAACATCTCCAGCTACTTCCACTTTATGAGCAAAAGCAGGGTAAAGATTAGTTATTGATATAACTAAGCAACTCAGGAATAATAAATACTTTATTGTTCCTTGATTTTTCCAGAAAATGCCTTTGAGCGGGTAACGCCTCTGTTTTTGACTCGTTGGAATGGAGCCAGAAAATAAGGATGATTTACCGCGATTTGGTTGGGGGAACATAAAACTTTTCTACGGCTAACTTTGACCAAAAAAAGCGCGAACGCACTAGCAAGACACTGAGAGTAACAATTACCATCAGTACTGCCGCTAATTTATTTCCCCAAGTTGATTGCAAGGAACCCAGGTAATGGGAACCAATCAACACAGTATGAATGGCACTCAAGAGCAAGGCTGGCACACCCAATAGATGAATCTGTCGCCAACGCTTGCCCAAAGATTTTTGCAACGATTCCCAACTTGTAAAAGCGGCGGGGGACATTAATACCAATGCTACAGCACCCGCAGCCATCCCCCACTGAAATTCTGGTGGCAGAAAATAAAAGGCGGCAAAATTCCATTGCAACGAGTGTTCTATCATGTGGAAGGTGTGAACCACAGAAAGCACAAAAGATCCCACACCCAAGCCGCGACGATAACGCAGTGGTGAAGCCCACAAGCCACTAATCGGACGCGCAATTAATGCCAAAATTAAGCAGATTAACGCCGCGTGTCCAGTGTAATCTACCATTGTGTCACCAGTCCGCAGCAAGGTGATGATGCCAATGGTGAGTGTTACCCAACCGCCTAATCGAAACAACTGACTGCGCCTGTCTTTACTTACCAAAGATGTGGAAACGCCTACACCTAGCATTGTGGGCAAGGTTCCCAAGCCAAAAGCCAGCATAGTAGCTGTACTCATCCATAAATTGCCAGTTTCAGCGGCTTTAATTTGGGCAGCATACAGGAAACCACAGGGCATTAAACCCCAAGTCATCCCCAAAAGCATTGGCGTCCACCATTTGGTTTTTAAGGAAAGTTTAACCATTCCTCTGCTGAGGCGATCATGTAAACTACCTTGCAATAGAGGATGTAACACGGGAATACGTGGTAGTAAATCGGGTTTTAGTTGTCCTAAGCCAAACCAAATCAACATCACACCAGTCAGAATTGCCATCCAGCGCCGGAAGTCGCTGCCAACACCCGCTAACTGACCACCTTGCAGCAATACCGAACCTAGCGCCCCAATGCCAGCACCGACTAGAGCATAGCTCAACATCCGCCCCAGGTTTAGCAGGATATGAAATTTTAATTGCTGTTGCCAAGT
>CAXUOL010000555.1:0-4962 GCA_964252435.1 uncultured Nostoc sp. | reverse complement strand
ATTTATTTGCAACATCAATCACTTGATAAACTTTACCCAGCTTTAATCCCAATGGAAGAGAAGCTAAAGAACGTATTTCTCTAGCTGTGGAGTATTGCAGTTGCCAAGCTCCTTCTAGCAAAGAAGTAGCATAGAGAAGAGGATTGAGATTGGGATTGACGCTCTCTAGTTCCGTCGTCAATTGTTCAATTTCTGCGGCTAAGGTTTTGTCTAGCTGCAAATCCGTAATGGGAGAGCCATCGCTCTTAGTTTGAATATTCTCAAGCTTTGCTTGTAATTTTTCCTTAATTAAAAGTTGATTATTCAATGGTTAAAGATTTTCCTTTATATATCCTGTTTTTTTAGTTCAACTTTTATGCGAGAAGTACATAAAAGTTGAATTATCTAGATGAGATTAGTCAATGAGTTGTGGGGTGGGAATTTGCGTATCGATATCCGCTTGGGAATAAGTCGGGAGTAACCAACTGCTCTCACCCGCCTTAAATACTTTGGCAGGTTCAACATTCAATTCAATTGCACCAGTGGCTAGATTGGTTCTAGCAAGAGACTGTGTGCCATCGACAAACTTAACGGCGATTGGTTGAGTCAGTTCTTGTGGTTGAGCGTTTGGGCCTAGAACCACTTGAGAACCTGCGGGTAAGTAAATCCCATCGCAATCCCAATCATCATCGGTGATTGTTCCTGCACCCAGAAAGTAGAGTTGGGTTGGAATTTTTTTTGGTTTATTGGCATAGACTGCCAAAGTCTTTCCAGTTTCATTGCGACACTGCGCCCGCTTTCTAGCTGTTTCTATGACATTTTTCTGAAACTGTAATTGTGCCAGTCGCTGCTGGAACTGCTCTGGTGTATAGCCAGCCTGCTCAGGTGTATTCTTGACAGTTAGAAGTTGATTGAGCGCCTGAGTTACCTCAGCATAGTCAGCCCCCTTAGTAAAATCCTTGCCTGCCCAAGAGGGTTGAGCAATTAGCAGGTTCACCATCAACACGAGAGCGACAAGAAGAGTTTTGAGAAACTGCATATATTTCTCCTTTTTTGAAATTAGTGTTCAGTACCACTGAAACTTTACCAGATTTCAAATCCTTGAAAATTTTGATCGCGATCGCACCAACAATAGCCATAAGATTAATTAATAGCCCACAAGCTCTCCTCAATATCCACTAAAAAGTGGTAGCAGTTAACTAGTAACTGATGGCTGATGTCAAACTCTTAACTGGGTGACGGCGATATTGCCGGAAAAACATACATCCACATCGCTGCCAGGAGTGCGATCGCGTTTGCTATATTCTCCTACATAATAAAAATTATCGCCTTCAATTCGATAGTTTACGGGCAAAGGTTTGGTACAGGCTTGGCAAAACACCATCTCAGGATGTGGTTCTCCTGGTTGCAGATGCGGCAGATTCACATTCCAGAAGCTTCCTGGTTCTAGGGGACGCTTGAGTAAATCCGCTAAAACTTCAGCTGTGAATTTGGCGGCCAGATCCCAATCAAAATTCTGCTTGGCTTTACGATAGTGGGAAATGGCAACTCCGGGAATACCGTGCATCGCGGCTTCCCGCACGGCGGCCACTGTGCCAGAAATATAGGCATCGACTCCCAAATTTCCCCCAGCGTTGATACCTGAAAGTACAAATTTGACATCTGCGGTAATTTGTGTTAGGGCAATTCTCACACAATCAGCGGGAGTACCTGCGATCGCATACTCAGTCTCAGAACGCCGCTGGAGGTTGATAGCATGAGTAGTAGTAACTTGATGTCCACAGCCAGATTGATGATCGGCAGGAGCAGCGATAATAGAATTTTTGCCGTTTACAGCTTTGAGCAGCGCTTGGATACCAGGGGCATCAATGCCATCGTCGTTAGTTAAAAGTATAGTCATGTATATATGATATTGATTTAGCTAAAATATCAAAAAAATGCAGATATCAACCATTACATAGACATCTACAGCAGAATTCAGAATAGCTACGCCCCGTTGCGCTAACAGGAGAAAAACACGCTTTATACCTGGGTAACAGACAAATCGTTGTGTACCTCACCTACTTAAAATCTGCTGTATATAAATTAAATATGCATTATCTAGAACCCTTGTAGAGACGTAGCAGTATCACGTCTTTACATTCTTTTTCACTCAGATATCTAATCAGTACAGTAGGAAAAGTTACTCGCAGATATGAAAAAATATGGCGTTGTTGAACCAAAATATGAATCATGCGATATGATTTCTAGATGGTTTGCAAATTCCGCCCTAAGCATTTGGGTTAATTCCCAAAATGGGCGGTATTTCTTGTCACCAAAACAGTGCTGAGTAACGAGTGCTGAGTAAAAAGTAAAATTAATTGCACTCAGCATATACGGTCTGAGAGCAACTAAATTTATTTATGAAAAAATAAAAATATTTTTTTCGAGACACTCATGCTGAGAAAAAATGCGTCCTTGTTTCAATCCCCTAGTTTTAACATGGGGTTATACTCAGTACTCAGCACTCAGCACTACTGAATAGTAAGGGGTTTAGCGTTAGGTTAATGCTTGCAACCGCCCTCAGAACAAGTTTGTGTAATCAAAAATCCCGTACAATATACATATTTGCTGGGAATATCAGAAATTTTACACTGAAGAAAATCGGGAACGAGGTGATTTTTGCAGTGGTTCTGTAGTATTTTTGGTGCAAGTCTGTCTTAGGGATCACACGATGAAACAGCTCCTCAAACAAGTTTTTAGCAGTCAAAAACACCTCATCCGGCTAATTCTACCTTTGGTGACGGTTATTTTCGCAGCCTCGCTGTTTGCTACACCTGCTTTAGCCACAGGTGTGTATCAAATACCTAGCCTGACAGCAGGGAATGACACCTGGGTTTTGGATCAAGGTGAAGTCATCAGCCGTCTGAATGAAGGCAAGATTAGCAGCGCTTTTAAGGATTTGGCAAAGCAAACAGATAAGGAAGTCAGAATTGTTACTGTTCGCCGACTCGACTACGGCGAAACACCAGAAAGCTTTTCTAAAGAACTGTTTGAAAAATGGTTTCCGACAAAAGCAGCCCAAGCTAATCAAACTTTATTGGTTCTTGATACAGTTACCAATGGTACGGCCATTATTACTGGGGATCAAGTCAAGCCAATGCTTACTGACTCTATTGCCGAGAGTGTCGCTACTGAAACAGTAAGTGTGCCGTTACGCAATGGTGACAAATACAACCAGGCATTTCTCGATGCCAGCGATCGCCTTGTCGCCGTTCTCTCTGGCAAAACCGATCCAGGGCCACCCCAAATAACTGACACTGTGCAGGTTGGAGGCACTTTCAAGAAAGCAGAAGAAACCAACCAAGGTAACGCTACTGCTTGGGTAGTAGGATTGTTAATTGCCGCCACTGTTATCCCAATGGCAACTTACTATATCTATCAGATAAATCAGCCCTCTTCTAATGGGTAATGGCGGAGTTAGGAGTTAGGAGTTAGGAGTTATGAATTTCTAACTCTTAACTTTTAACTCCTCACTCCTAACTTTAATCTTGAACATACTCTTGCCTTGTAACTAAAGCTACCTCAGCCCGGAGAAATTCTCGACCTAGATAAGCTGCATGATCTAATTGAGTTACAGGAGAGGGCTGAGTTTCTTCAAAAATTTTCACGCAAAGTTCTTTTGCCGTCCTCGCGCTAAAAACTGTTGTATGAGTTCGTTCTACCTTTTCTCGTGCAGGGATTACCTTCCCGGTTTCTGGATCGACTGCTAAACCGCGATCGTCAATCACATTTGTAAAATGCTTCGCATAAATTAACCCTGCGTCTCGATCTAAGTAAATAATGAAATATCCACCGGGATCGAGGTCAATATGACGTTGGGAAAGTTTATCATCAATTGCGGCTAAATTTTCAACTATTAAATCCATAAGCATTATAAAAAGAAATTTTCTTTCTTGAGGGTTTTTACACTCTATATCAAGTGTAATTCCTATCCTCCTTAGTCTTCTTCATATCTTTAATATTTCTGTGAATACTTTTACTTAAAAATTGTATTAAATTATACTTGATTTTTAGACATACATAATAAGCTGATTGCGTAATTTTGCTGTGTCAATTGTTATAAAAAAAACTATATACTCGCCTTTGAATGAAATTTAAAAGCCCTATAATTTCACAATTTTGAAAATAAGAAAAATTTGCATCTATTTGCCGAGTAAAGCTTAATTATTCGGCAAACTCTGTTACGAAAGTAGTTCCTTTTCCTCAAGCATTTTTCTCACTAAATGGCAACTCTGCATTAATTGCCTCAATCTGCTGCTGTTCGAGTTGATTCACTTCCTTAATATAGGGACGTAAAATTTGTCCTAAACGATTATTGTAAAAGCGATGCAGACTATGATTGGGCATAGCGGGGAAACCACGGCGTTTTTTGTGACGCCCACCTGCACCAGGGTCAAAAATTTGGATATCGTTAGTGATCGCCCACTCAATTGGCGCATAATAGCAAGCATCAAAATGTAAGCAATCTATTTCTTGAAAACTCCCCCAATAGCGTCCATAGAGTTTGTCACCTTTAAATAAACAAAAAGACATTCCTAAAGGATGAGAATTATCTTGTTCGCTATATGCAGCAACAAACAAGACTCGATGGCGATAATCGGTGTGTAGCTGCTCAAAAAACCTCCGTGTGAGATACTTACTGCCCCACCAGCCAAACTTATCACAGGTGTCAGCATAAAATTGGTGCATCAAGGGAAACAAAGACTGAGGAATTTGATCGCCACTCAGCGGTTGCAATCGTAAACCTGCTTTTTCCACAGCTTTGCGTTCCCGCTTGATATTGCGGCGCTGATTGGCATTAAACACCTTCAAGTAATCATCAAAAGTTTTAAAGCCAGCATTTTCCCAGATGTAGCTGTGGTGCAGCCAAGTTGTAAAGCCATGCCGTTCCAGCATCGGACGCCATTGGGGATCGACGTAGAGAAAATGACACCCAGAAAT
>CAXUOL010000554.1:0-4971 GCA_964252435.1 uncultured Nostoc sp. | reverse complement strand
GGGGTAGTGGAGGTCGTGGGTTCGAATCCCGCCGCTCCGATTGATGATAAGCCATACCTGCTAGTCTTTTTAAAAGATTAGCAGGTTTTTTCATAGATTTTACCTGAAAAAACCTAATCGAACAGTAAATCGGGATATACCCGCACAATGATAAGTAATTAGGCGGACTTAATATAAAATCTCTAGCAGATTAGTAGGTAGATTGGCATGAGTGAAAGTACAGAAACGATTTTCAGCAAAATCATTAGTCGGGAAATTCCCGCTGATATTGTTTATGAGGATAATTTAGCCCTGGCATTCAAAGACATCCATCCGCAAGCGCCCGTTCACATCCTGATCATTCCCAAAAAAACCATTGCGACACTAGCTGAGGTTGAATCTGAGGATCATGCTCTGTTGGGGCATCTTTTGTTAACTGCTAAACGGGTTGCCGAAGAGGCTGGACTAAAAAATGGTTATCGAGTTGTCATCAATGCTGGTGATGACGGCGGTCAAACAGTCGATCATTTACATTTGCATATTTTGGGAGGACGGCAGTTAAATTGGCCTCCTGGTTGATGAGAGGCAGGAGGCAAGGGGCAGGGTAAGCTGTTGTGCATACAAGTTGCACAATTTAAATTGTGGGTAAGAACTTCAAACCCTCTCCCCTGCTCCTCTGCTCCTCTGCTCCCCTGCGGTCTCAATGTGTAAATTAAGTACTTAACAGCTTAAAAGGCAATACGCTTGGGTTAAGGCTAAAACTCTTTGTCAAAGTCAACTTTTTTAACGTAGACGCAGAGCGGTGAAGCAGCGCGGTCTTCTCCCAAAGGGAGAGGCTAGCGTCAAGGGGTTTCCCCCATGAGCGACTGCTGTTAGCGCAGCGTTAGCGACGTTAGGAGCGTCACCCGGAGGGCTTGCCGCAGGCTACCGCAGAGGTGCAGAGGAAACAGAGAGAAGAGAAAAAATGCTTAACCCAAGCGTATTGGGGTAAAAGGTACAAACTGAGTGGAATTGTGGGCAAAAGCACCCCTCTTCCCCTGCTTTCTAGAATCAACGATCATAGTGCTTAATTCTGGCAGCGCGTTTTCACTTGACTGTGCGGTAATGTAAAAACAAATCACTTCCAACCTGACGAGTTTCTATGAGTTGGAGATGAGGAGCAGCATTGGGAACAAAACCCTCTCCCTCCACTGGGCTAGGGGCGTGCTTTCCTCCATAAATGACCGGCCAAATGGTCAACCACCAATCGTCAATTCGCCCTGCGTGAACTAGAGCAGCTGTTAAAGAGCCACCTCCCAAAGCAACGACTTTGTGAATACCCCGCTCTGCCATCAAGGTGTAGGCCCGATCCCAGTCCAGGTCTGTATCTCCCAAATCAATTAATTCAGCGAGTTTTTGCAAGGTTGTTGTATCAGAACTGCGCTGCAAAGCAGCCCGTGTGGTAAATATCCATCGCTCAATGTCCTGACTCAAAAAAGGCAAGTCCGGCGATAGGTCAAGGGAACCTGAAACAACACAAGTAATCGGCTGGGGAGATTGACCCCGAATCTCACGTGCTGCCAACAGTTCGGGATCGCCAATTGTAAAGGTTCCCCCCTCAGCCCGAATTGTCCCTGCTCCTACCAGGATTAGATCGGCAAGGGAGACTTGATACTCTAAGTGTGCTTGATCGACTACATTGGGTTCACGAGGCGCTTTAGGATCTACGGCACTAATTTTTCCATCGGCGGTCATGGCAAGAACCACAGTTGTTTGGATAGCTGACATGATTATGTTGTAACAATTCTTTATAATTTTACCTTTTTGAATCCTCTGAATACTTTAGAGTGAACAGAGGGAGGCTTTCGCTAGTTTTCATTGGATGTACTAACTCGTCTAGCATTCATTAAAAGGGCGCAAAATCTTGGTCTTAGCCTAGAAGAGATTGGAAATATTCTTCAGGTTTTGACCAAGGGCAAACTCCCTGTGGTGAAATCAAAGCAAAACTTGAAGATAAAGTCTTGTTGATTGATCGCTAAATCGATCAGTTGTTAACTTTGCGCTCTGAAATAAAAGGATTACTTTCAGGCTGGAAGAATATCAGCGACCATCATCAGCAGACAATTTGTCCGATTATTCTAAACACCTCTCAGGACTGACACTAATCAAGAATCAGGACTTTTATAGAAAAGAAACCACCACAACTCTAGTCCAATTAAAGCTAAACCAGCGATCGCAACCCCAACTTTCAAGCCCAAAGGTTGCTCAATGCGTTGAAATTGGCTGGTTTGCTCTAATGAATGGGCTGACATTTCTGCTAATGTTACACCTGATGTTCCAGTGAGAAGCACTAAAGCTATCAAGCTTCCCCAAAGCGTTTTTTGACTGAACATTTGCTAAATTACCCTGCAATTATGAGCTAATTTTTGGTTGAAATTTACGCAATCTGAGGGCATTGCTAACAACAGAAAGCGAAGAAAGAGCCATCGCAGCGCCGGCGATAATTGGATTGAGTAACCAACCAAAGATAGGGAACAGAATTCCCGCCGCAATCGGAATACCAATAACGTTGTAAATAAAAGCAAAGAAGAGATTTTGCTTAATATTGTTGATGGTAGCGCGACTAAGTTGAATAGCCGTGACAATTCCTTGTAAATCTCCAGAAATTAGGGTGATATCGCTAGCTGCGATCGCTACATCTGTTCCCGTACCAATAGCAATTCCCACATCAGCCTGTGCTAGGGCTGGCGCATCATTTATCCCATCACCCACCATTGCGACAATTTTAGATTTTAGATTTTGGATTTTGGATTTGGGAAATCTCTCTATCTCCCCTTGCAAAGATTGGATAATCGCCGCCTTTTGATCTGGCCGGACTTCTGCAAAGATTCGCTGGATGCCAACTTGTAGAGCGATCGCATCAGCAGTTTTACGATTATCTCCGGTGAGCATTACTACTTCTAAACCTAACTTCTGTAAGGCTTTCACCACTGCTGCTGATGAAGGTTTTAGGGTATCGGCAATACCCATTATTCCTTGTAGTTCGCCATCTACAGCAATCAAAATAACTGTTTTACCAGCCGCTTCCCAGGCATCTTTATATTGCTGGAGACTCATGGTGTTAATTCCAAGTTCTGTTAACCAGCGTTGTGTACCAATTTGCACAAGCTGATTTGCAACAACTGCTTGCACACCACTACCTGCATTAGCCACGAAGTTCTTTGCATCTATTAAAGTCACTTCTTGAGACTGGGCGTATTTCACCACGGCTTCAGCTAAAGGATGCTCAGAATTGCTTTCTACAGTTGCTGCTAATAGTAAAAGCTGGATTTCATTACTATTAGCTGTGCCGTTGACAGTTACAAAGTCTGTAACTGTCGGTTTCCCTTGAGTCAAAGTGCCGGTTTTATCTAGAACGATGGTTTGAATTTTGTGTGCTAGTTCTAAACTGTCAGCGCCTTTAATCAAGATGCCATTTTCTGCACCTTTACCCGTCCCTACCATTACAGAAGTGGGCGTAGCTAAACCCAAAGCACAAGGACAAGCAATAATTAATACACCTACCGTTGTCATTGTGGCTAGGGTGAGGTTGCCAGTAAAATTAAACCAAATCACAAAAGTGGCGATCGCGATCGCAATCACAGCGGGTACAAACCATCCTGTCACTTGATCTGCCAAACGCTGAATTGGTGCTTTAGAACCTTGGGCTTGTTGCACTAATTTGACAATTTGAGCCAAAAATGTATCATTTCCGACTCGTGTCACCCGAAACTGAAATGCACCCGCACCGTTAATCGTCGCCCCAATCACCTCATCTCCTGGCTGCTTTTTCACTGGCAAACTTTCACCCGTCACCATCGCTTCATCTACTGTCGAAGCGCCTGTAATCACTGCGCCATCTACCGGAATCTTTTCACCAGGACGCACTAAAATCACATCATTGATTCTGACTTCGGCGATGGGAACATCAATTTCTATTCCATCACGGATAACTCTGGCATCTCTTGCTTGCAGTCCGATGAGTTTGCGGATAGCTTCAGAAGTTTGTCCCCTAGCGCGATTTTCTAACAACCGCCCTAGCAAAATTAAGGTAATGACAATGGCGGCAACTTCATAATAAATATGAGGAATCAAGCTTTGAGCAATAAAAAATTTCGGGAAAATGGTGACAAATAAGGAATATAGATAAGCTGCACTTGTACCCAAAGCAATTAAGGTGTCCATCGTCGCCGTATGGCGCTTGAGGGATTTCCAGCCATTCCGGTAAAAAGATCCACCACACCAGAACACGACGGGTGTTGTCAGCACTAACTGCACCCAAGGATTTTGCAGAAAGCTTGGAATTAAGGGTAAGTTCAGCCCAGTCATCATGGGCAACGACCCCAAAACTAGAAAAATGCTGATTACACCTCCCACCACTACCTTGAGGGAGAGTTGGCGTTGTAATGCTTGCCTACTCGCTTTCTCAGCATCATCTTCCAAGAGCAATTCTTCCTGGAGTGAGTCAGAAGAGTATCCCGCAGATGCGATCGCAGCCTGAATTTTCTCTAAATTCGCTAGAGAGCGATCGTATTTGATGATAGCTTGCTCTGCTGCAAAATTAACGTTACAGTCAATTACCCCAAAAACAGAGCGAATTGCCTTTTCAATATTGTTGGCGCAAGCGGCACAACTCATGCCTCGAAGTTTGAGTGTGAGAGTATCCATAACTAGATGAATCCCTTTGGTGTGGCAGAATCTTGAATAGGGGAGATGGGGGAGATGGGGGATAAAAATTTCTTCCTCATCCCCCTCATCCTCTACGTTAGGTAACTGGATAACCCGCAGCAGCTAACGCTTCCTTAATTGCTGTTTCTGATGCTTGAGTTTCTACACTAACAAGCTTGGTTGTTGGATCGGCCTGAACGCTAGCATTGGCATCGACTGCTTGAAGTGTTTTGGTGATGGTGCTTGCACAAGCAGAACAAGCCATGTTGGGAACTGTGAGTTGGAGAGTCATAGATTTACGGGATA
>CAXUOL010000553.1:0-4978 GCA_964252435.1 uncultured Nostoc sp. | reverse complement strand
ACTCCTAACTCCTAACTCCTAACTCCTAACTCCTAACTCCTAACTCCTAACTATTAACAGTCTTGCACTACATATATCTTCACGGATTTGCTTCTAGCCCTAAATCTGCCAAAGCGCGGGATATAGGCGATCGCTTTACCCAAATTCAGACAAAGCTGAAAATTCCCGATCTCAATGCTGGCGATTTTTCCCAATTGACAATCACTCGTCAGCTCACTCAAGTTGCCGCAGAATTCAGCAATGATTCTACATCAGTAACCCTCATTGGCTCAAGTTTGGGTGGTTTGACTGCTGCCCACTTGGGACAACAAAACTTACAAGTACAACGCTTAGTTTTGCTAGCACCAGCTTTTGGGTTTTTATCCCATTGGTTGCCCAAGTTAGGGGATGAAGAAGTACAGCGTTGGCAGCAAGAAAAATATATCATGGTCTACCACTATGGGAAACAGCGATCGCTTTCCTTAAGTTACGATTTTGTTACAGATGCTGCTCAATACCAAGAAAAGATTTTGCAACGCCCTATTTCCACGCTGATTTTGCATGGCATAAAGGATGAAGTCATTCCGATCGAAGCTAGCCGTGACTTTGCGTGTTCCCGTCCTTGGGTGGAGTTAGTCGAACTCGACAGTGACCACGCCTTGGGTAATGTTATGGAAGAAATTTGGCAGGCAATTCGCCTCTTTTGCCAATTACCTTGAAGTTGTAAAATATTAGACTCCCACATAAATAATGTCCTTAGTCTTTTGTCCTTTGTTAGTTACTAATGACCAATGACTAATGACCAATGACTAAAACTATGCTTCCCTTCATCCGATCAGATTTAGCCCAATTCACCGCCTATAAACCTCATCCTAGCAGCGATACAGCCGATTCTGTTGCCACACAGTTTGATCGGTTAGATACAAATGAAAGCCCCTACGATTTACCACCTGAGTTAAAACAGAAGCTGGCGTGGACGTATCAGCAAGTAATTGAAACAAATCGTTATCCAGATGGCGGACATGAAACACTTAAGAATGCGATCGCACAGTATGTCAATCAGTCAGCCGCCCTGTCATCATCCTTGTTTACTGCTGCCAATATTTCTGTTGGCAATGGTTCAGATGAACTAATCCGCTCTTTATTAATCGCCACCTGTCTAGGAGGAGAAGGATCAATTCTCGTTGCCAATCCTACTTTCTCAATGTACGGGATTTTGGCGCAAACTTTGGGCATTCCTGTAGTGGCGGTGGGGAGAAATGAAACAAATTTTGAAATTGACATCAGCGCTGCACAGTCTGCGATCGAACAAACTCAAAATCCCCCGATTCGCGTAGTTTTCGTAGTACATCCTAATTCGCCGACTGCCAACAGTTTAACTGACGCAGAGTTGGCATGGTTAAGAAGTTTGCCACAGCATATTTTGGTAGTAATCGATGAAGCTTACTTTGAATTCAGTCAAACTACCTTAGTAGGTGAATTAGCACAGCGTCCTAATTGGGTGATATTACGCACTTTTTCTAAAGCTTTCCGATTGGCATCTCTCCGTATTGGTTATTGCATCGCTCATCCCGAAGCGATCGCCATTTTAGAAAAAGTTCGCTTACCCTACAATCTCCCCAGTTTTTCCATAGCAGCAGCATTAGTTGGTTTACAAAATCGTACACTTTTGCTGGAATCAATTCCCCAAACCCTGAGTGAACGAGCCAAACTCATCGAAATTTTATCCCAGCAACCAGAACTACAAATTACTCCAAGTACTGCCAACTTTATTTACCTGCGTCTTAAACCAAATGGCTTTAATTCACAAGAAGTTGCTTTAACAACTTTCCACCAGAAACTTAGAACACTCGGCACTCTTGTACGGCACATTAGCGGAGGATTACGAATTACTGTCGGAACAATAGAAGAAAACGCCCGCACCGTTAATCGAGTAAAAGCTGCTTTGGCAAATTTGTCATCTGAGCAATTTACTCAGTAATTAAACCTGCTATTTACCTCACTGCCCAAACGCCGTACTACTCCCACTGTTTGTGGCAGCACACCCACTAAAAGAGCAAAGGCAACATCTGGCAAAAGAGCCACTATTTCTGGTGGAAAGTATTGTTCAAATTGATCGAGAATTTTCTGGACTCGCTGCCCAGACAATGGATTTTCTGTAATTTGTTTGATCAATCGAATCCACTGTCGCCTAATCAAGTAAGCCTTCTGGCGTTCTTCATTAGATTCAGGAGTTAATAAAGAAAGATTACCTATAGGCAGTGCCCTTTGGCAGTCACAATCGTAATCCCCACCCACAGCAGCCCCAGGCCCAGCAAACTCTGCATGGTACCGTTTAAAGAGTATTAATCCATTTCGCCTACGACTATTGACGATGAAAACTTCTCCACTGTGCAAACGTGTAAGGATATCCGAGCCTTGCGATTGCTCAGTTCCGTCTGACATGACAACAGAGTCAAGGAAAGTAGTTTCAGGATAATAAGTTGATACCATAGAGGTCTGATAGCGTCGATGCTGTTCGCTATCCATGTTTTTTAAACTTTTAATGAATGTTGTTGTAGTATGCACTTCAAAATGAAACTAGCTGTTATATCAAATCAAGTTTTTGAATTCTTTTATTATCAAGACCCTTCTGGTCAATCCAACTAACTAAAAATAGTAATAAATAGGCGTTGTTTCAGTAATTGAGTGATTATATTTTATAAAATATAACTAGATTTGTCTGTAAACTATACTAGTTTTTTCTTAAAGTTTTTATAAAGATGAATATATGAATTACAAAGTTATTATGAGGAAATTATGATTTCTTTCAACGCGATTTCGCGTATGTTCCCATTATAGTCGATTTTCATCTATATCGAATCCTTTAAAAAATTTGTTAACTATAAATCTCAAAAGATAAATTTAACATTTTTTAATATTAAAAATATTTCCCAAAAAGATAATTTGTTTATACGGACGAGAGGATTTTTCGTAAAAATTTTAAATCAAATATTCTTTTGAGAAAAAATTATCAAAAGCTATTTACTCGCTTTGGAGATTAACAAACATGTTTTAGTTTTGCTGTATAGGACTCCTATTTGATTGTGTGAAAAAACTCAGTATAACTAAAAGAGCCTTCTTTATCGTTAGCTCTTGCCTGCTAAACCAAGTAAGTCCTCCAAATTAAAGCAGATTTATCTGGATATTTAGCTAAGATTGGCTAGATTTATAATTAAACCTCGTCTACTTGAAAACCTTGAGTTCTTAAGAAAAGTATATTATTTAGTCCTGGCTTGAGTTTTGAGCTTTCTCTAAGTCAAAAGAACTATACTTCTCAAGATAGACTTGGTTTAGCTTAGTTTGTGTTTAATTACCGCTATGAGTTACAGATTTTATCAAAGTAATTGGAATGGAACACAAAACTTGACAATTGCCAAAACAAAATTCAGATAATGGAATCAGCACTCAGGTGCTTGTGCAATAACATCTGGCTTGAGCGTCTTAGAAGAAATGTATTCCAATTAGATTCAACTTTATGCACTCGATATCCCAGCTTGAAATAAAGCTGTCTTGCCTGATAGTTATTCTCTAAAACATGGAGATATAAGTCTTGAAATCCCCACTCGCGAGAGACTTTTTCACAGCTAGTAAGTAATCCTGAAGCCACACCATGTCTACGGTATTTTGGGTGAACCGCTAAATTAGATAAGTAAGGAAAACCTACACCAACCTGGCTCCATGAATCACTACTATAACGTACACCCAGTTCCACACTTCCCACTAAGTTATTAGCCTCACCAGTAGTAGCTTCAAGGGCAACTAAGCAAAGATGACGGGGCGTAGGTGATGCCATCCGATGCCTTAAGTCTTCGTAAATACCCAGACGTAGCAACGGGAAAGCCCATCCCCATATACCCTTGTGGGAGTGAAAGCTTTCAGTAATAATTTGAGCAACACCAATCAAATCAGCCGATGTAGCTGTACGAATTTGGAATTGGCAGGAAGCTGGATCGATTGGCTGTTGGTGGTATGGGTGAAAAAACCGATATTTCAAGGCTAGTTTAGTATTGATTTTATTCAACAAAAATTTTCTCAAATATCCTAAAACAAGATTTAAACTAAATCAGAACTTAAGAGTTGCTCAGGAGGTTTAACTGAATCAATATTGCTAATTCGCTTTTGCTTGTGGATTAAATAAACTTTTACACTTTAGTTTGGAGTTTTATAACCTGCATTTTTGAAAGAGTATGAGGAGTTACAACTTCATAAATCTATAACCTTAAATTCAGTAGATTCATTGCATCCCTTGTTTTAGGTAGGCATAATGCCACAAAAACATCTGTAAAGTGATAGAGCTTTGACTGAGTGGGCAGAGGAATAGCATAACTTGTCCGTAAGCAGCATCTCCAAAATTGTTAAGTAAGTACACTATTGACAAACTCTGGTTTCAAACCACTCTTGCTTGCAGTACTGAAATTGTTTTTGCAGTTGCCGCTACACTGATATTACTTTGCTACCAAGTCATCCAAATAGGCTGTACAGGTACTGGGACAAGAATCTGCAAGGTTCCCTAATCCCTAATCTCTAACTCCTCAAGCACTACCACTTGTCTTAATCATAGTTCTGATTGCTAAATTAGAAAGAGGTATTTGTCTAATAGTATACTTTGGCTTTAAATCTTATTGTTTTAATTTCGCTGACTCTACCATGACTACCATAAATAAAATTTACCTGCAAGTGTTATTACAACAGCTGCAAAGGGAAAACTTAATATGCAGCTTTATCTGGATTTTTCAGCTAGCTATGAGCGCTGTATGTATTATCAGACATTGCTCACAGGATGTGAAAAAAGATTTGGCAAGCAAGCGTCGACTCTGTAACACTAAAACTGACAATGAAAGCAATTACACTGCACCAACACAAACGGTAATCGGCACAAGCAATTGAGACGAATTACTGTGAGTAAACGCTCCTACACTCAGCAGTCATGTAGCCAAACAGCCTTATTGGTCGAAAT
>CAXUOL010000552.1:0-4986 GCA_964252435.1 uncultured Nostoc sp. | reverse complement strand
GCGAAAGTCAGCCAGAGATTGATGCTAGCCGCAGTGTTGCAGACATTAGACGAGCTATTCAATTGTTGAATATTATCCGTCCTTGTATTGCTAATAGGATTTTTCACGATGGCTATATTAATGCCCTAAATGAATATCTGAAAATAGTACCAACACCTTTAGGGATGCAAATTGACTACCACAGAGTTTACCGCACAGTAGCAGATATTGACTATCAGCAAGAATTACTCAATTCCCTGTTAACGACACCCGCACCAATTGCTGCTGCGGTGGCTGTTGGTCATGCTCCTGAAGCCGCAACAGAACCCAATGTAGTCAGTCTCAAGACTATCAGCAAGAACTTCTGGCGACATTTATAAGGTTCAAGAGCGTGACTGGCAAAAAGCTAGTCATGCTCTTAATTTTTCTGCCTAAACACTTACTCGCATTATCAAAGAGGAAACATTATGCCGAGAAAATCCACTCATCCCGCCCCTGCTGACCATTCCTCCTTGTGCATACAGTATCTTCGTCGTTGTGGGGGTAGCGCTCGATTATGTCACATCAACTTCAGTCTTAACGTGATTCAAATGTTAGTCAATCAAAGAAAAGTAAAGATTAAGAATACTGGTGCAGGGTTTTTTATTGAATTGGAGGATGCAAAGTGAAAACACAGAAAGTAACTCATCAATCATCTTTGCCTTCAAATAATAAGAGTAAGTTAGTTCTTCGTCGGACTCGAAAAAGATTTAACCCCAGGATTTTTATCGAGCGCAGCATAGAAAGAACTGCAATTGTCTCTCTACTCTTGACTGGCTTTTCAGGGGTTGGAGCAATGGCTTGCTGGGGGCTGGAGATTATTGAGATAAATGCTAATCCCAACATCATCATCTCTGGTTGGGAGCAGCAAAAAAGTATTTGCTTGGGTGCAATGCTGGTCAGTTTTTCTGCATTCTTAGGGACTTCTTTAGTCGGAGCAAGCTTCAGTATTCAACGAGATAAATTTTAGGGAGAGAAATGACAATGAAAGAGTACAAAACTAAACATGGCGGCTACAAAATTGAGACTGCCGAGTTATCAGATGGCGCTGTGGATGTTCATGTGGGAAAAACAGGTCTGTTAAAAACAACTTGGGCATCACCTTCAACTCAAACTTTTGACAATCATACGCAAGCTGTTCGCCATGCCAAAAATGCTATTGATAACGGCGAAATCGATTCAGTTTTTCAAGGTTAAAACACACCGATGGAAATTAAGTTAACTACTTCAGAAATTCGGACTATATTGCAGGGTTGTCAATATACATTGCGGCTTGTGGCGAGTAGTAAGGATTATCGCAGGCTTCAGTCGTCCGAGTACTTTTCTACATCAAACGATGTAGTCCTAAATGATGCATTCAATGTTTTGGAAGAAATAGTGGATGCAATTGATGGTGTACAACAGGCAACTCAACAGCAAACAGAAAAAATCTAAATTTAGAGGAGTAAGAAAATGACGTTAACTTTAGATAATCGCTCTCAAAATAAAGAATTGTCCCTGACGCAAGCATTGCGACAGATACAACAGCTAAACTCTAGAATTCTAGAGTTAGAGCAGCAGCATCAAGATTACGTGCATCAGCAACAGAATTTAATTCCGGCCATCGCTGAAATCTGTGTTTCTCCAATGCAGGAAGTACAGGCGCTGCGGATTCTGATACACCGGGGAGAAGCAGCTTGCCGACAGTACTTGCGTTCGGTGTTGGTGAAGCGAAAGAAGGATTCATAATCTCTATCAAGCAAGGAAATTTAAATTATGAAACGGAATCAAGCACAAGTAATTGCTGTAAGTCTCACGGGCACATTAGCGGCCATATCTATCGGATATTTAGGAGTGCAAATATGAAGGCAGATATACAATGTACACGATTGCTACAGTCATGTTAGGGCTGGGTACTGGAGGAGCAATCGGTCAGATTTTGGTAGAGAAAAGGCAGCAGCGAGTAGTACAAACACAGTCAAAACAAAGATAGGGGCAATCGCATGGAAGCTTCAAAAGTTATCACTATTCCCAATTATTGGACATCACCAAAATATTCGTTAGGACAAAGAACCAAGCAGGGGGTGATTGTTGGGATTCAGTATTATCCACCCAATAATCTACTGACTGGCTTATGTACCGAATCTTGGCGTTATGCTGTGCTAGATAAAAACGATTTTTCCGAAGTGTCACATTTTGAAGAGGAGAAAATTCATCTACTTACATCACTTGAATTACGTGCTGAACTTGAAGCTGAAATTGAAGCGTATCAGCGTAAAATACTAATTCTCAAGCACCAAATGGGGGCAATATCTAATGCTTAAATCAGTATTCACGTACTAAGAAGCACCTCTAATAATAGATGAATTGATTAGAGTTAGAAGGATAATACTCAACTTTTTGCAAAAGATGCCGATTCATCCCATACATTGAAAAAATGGGATGAATTGCCATTCGCCGTAAGAATCAATACTGATTACCAAGCTACTGATTCACCAAGATGGAAAAACCCACCACTGGGGCCATCATTTGGCAAAAAAAAATAATTCAAATAGGATTATTGCAATGAGCTTGACTATGCGGAAATTTTCTCACTAGCCGCTTGATGTATAATTTCTTTCCTTAACCAATCTGCTGCAATGGTTTCCCAATCTATGGGATTATGAAAAAAATCCCAAGGAAATATAATTTTTTCGATTAGTTTATGCCCAAAGAAATATTCCCTTCATCATTTGAGTGTGATTGTGGCTATGAACTTCATTTTTTCGAGAACACAATTAAGGAAATGAAGTTGATGAGTAAACAGAAAAAAACTCTCCTTTGTGATGGAGCAGATCCAAAACACACTGTTGTATTTGAGCATGGGTTGATGGTCGATATCGAGTGCCCTAAACAAAAGAAAAAGAAAAAGAAAAACTTGCAAAATAAAAAATAGAAAGCTTGAGAAATAAATTTCAGCATCAGTCATGAAAAGCTTGTAGGGATAGGATGTAGGGAATCCCACACTTAAAAGCAGGCGTTCCGTGAGCATCAGAGGCTGTCGATCCCACTTCATAAAAAAGCCCCAAAAACGGAGTTTTTTTCATCCCTATTTTTTTTCTTCAACCCTGCCACTTCCTTTGTGACACCTATCCTATATAGCTTTGAGTGCTTTCAAGTGACACTAAGTCCATAATTTAACCATGCCGCTTTTTGTGACATTCCTTTAATAGCAAGGGTTCTAGAGTTTTACCCAATCTGGCCGCTTTCTGTGACATCTATACACAGTAAGGCTTTTAGATGTCACGGCAGACCTTGCTGCTTTTTTATGCCGCTTTGTGATCCGATGCGACAGTAAAATATAGATGACGTTTAAACCAAAATTCAGGCGGAGCAACCAAAAAAAACACCTCAGTTGCAGATCGCCTCCGGTGGGCAGTTATGCCATCGCTAAACTCTTGGTAATTCCCCGTTGTGTCTATATTTAAATATGGTATGAATTAATGCTCATTTCTGCTGATACCAAAATTCCTTTTCCACGCTCCCTAGTTTATGCTAGTTATCGTGACAAACTAGTTGAACTAGTTCCCTATATGCCAAACGTGCGTCAGATCACACTTTTATCACGTAAGGAAGCAGGCAGTAATATTTATACTGTCAATGAATGGCATGGTGGCAGTGAAATTCCAGCAGCAGCAAGAGTTTTGCTCAGTGAAGATATGCTTTCTTGGACAGAATATAATACCTGGAATCAGACAGATTTGACAGTTGAATGGCGTATTGAAACTCACGCTTTTACAGAAGCAGTTAAGTGTTCTGGCAAAAATCGCTTTTTGCAAGATGGTAATAGTACAGTAATTGAAAGCCGTGGCGAACTAGTGATTGACGCGAAACAAATCAAGGGAGTACCATTCTTCCTCACAAGTAGAATTGCTCATCTCGTTGAAGATTTTTTGGGGAAGAATGTACAACCAAACCTCGTAGCCATGAGCGTGGGAGTGTGCCAGTATCTAGAGCAAAATCCATTAGGTTGATATACTGCTTTTCAATCTAATGGCACACTTGTTCATTTGAAAGACTAGCGTTGGGCGGGGAGTAAATCAAACCAATCACAATTACGTTTTGCGTCGGGGTCTAAATCCTGGTCACAAAACGCGCTGCTTGATAGAACCTATGCAACTTAAACCACTGAATTACAGTAAATGTATTAAAAAAGCTAACTACTTACTATCCGTTCGCTATACTTGCTAACTCTAGCCATCGACTCAATTCCTTTTGGTTAATGATGCGTAACTTAGAGAAAGGAATACGGCGTTTAGATGCCCAACGGTACAGGGTTCGCAAAGTCACTTTGTAGCCTGTTTTTTCATAGAGATAGTCCGGTAATTCTCGCCCTAATAGTGGAAATTCCGGGTTTTCTAAATCAATGCCAAATTTGGAAAGTCGTTCTTTCTCTTTCATCAATAATAATGAAACGTCAGACAAAGAATACTTTTTGAAAGGGTTTTGACGTTTCAGATAAAATAATCCTAGTAAATAGCAGCACTCTTTGAGCTTGATTTCTCTCTTGTAAGGCTGAACGCCACATATTCTTAGGCAGTTACGCCAAGTTCTTTGACAAATATTCTTACCTAAAATATGTTCACAAGCAGTTTTGACCCAAGCAAGACTGTATGCTTCTTCAATACTTTGCATATTTTGTTGCTCCCTTTACTCAACAATGCCCAGGTTTAACCTGGGCGCGAAAATTACTCTTCTTCTCCCTGATTGGCAGCGTCGGGGGAAATTTTCCCTCTCAAGCGCTTGTTAATCATTCTCTTGTTACTGCGTTCAACATAAACGCCAAAACCGTTTTCCCAAAATACACGGTGCAGTTCTGATAATTTCCATCCCTCAAAGTCGGCAAGTTCCTCCGCTTCTTCAAATAGTGCTGTTGGCACGTAAAGTTCAATTCTGGTCATTCCCTGTGCTTTCGTTCTAGGCATTGTTGCATCCATACTTAATCACCCA
>CAXUOL010000551.1:0-5015 GCA_964252435.1 uncultured Nostoc sp. | reverse complement strand
ACATTTCTTCCCGTACTGCTAGCGATGGAGTTTTTGAGTGGACACCACGTATTTCCATAAAAGAAGGCTATTTGATTCGCATTTCTAGCTGGAAAGACCGGAATATTTTCGGGCAGTTGCAATTGTAGCTGAATGGGAAAATGAAATGGATAACTAGCTAAACGCAAACCTCTCAACAAGGTTGACGGTGTGGCCGCGATCGCAATTGTTATCGTTTCTCACAGTAAACAACTAGCTTTGGGTGTGCGGGAACTCGCCGCGCAGATGGTTCAGGGCCAAGTTTCGATTGCTGTTGCAGCAGGTATTGAAGATTCGGAAAATCCATTGGGTACAGATCCGATTCAGGTTTATGAAGCGATCGCTTCTGTTTTTTCTGATGATGGTGTTTTGGTATTAATGGATTTGGGTAGTGCTTTGCTGAGTGCGGAAATGGCAATCGAGTTTCTGCCAGAAGCACAGCAGAAGAAAGTGTATTTGTGTGAAGCACCTCTAGTAGAAGGCGCGATCGCTGCTATTGTGGCGGCGGCGGCTGGTAGAGATATTCACCAAGTTATGGCAGAAGCACGCGGCGCACTCTTAGCAAAAGCAACTCAATTGGGTGTAGTTAGTAGTCCATTGTCTGTTGTCAGCCCAGTAACAATTAATCTAGAATCGCCAACGCCAGAAATCCGGCTGACTGTGAGCAATCGCTTAGGATTACACGCCCGTCCCGCAGCGCAGTTTGTAGCAACCGCAGCCCAGTTTCAATCCCAAATTCTGGTACGGAATTTAACGAGAAATACCGAGCTAGTCAGAGGTGACAGTATTAACCAAGTCACAACTTTAGGGGTGCGTCAAGGACACGAACTGCTGATTACTGCCACTGGTTCTGATGCAGATGAGGCGCTAGCAGCATTACAGGGATTATTTGCCAATAACTTTGGTGAAGATAATGTTACTTTGAATTCTCCACCAGCATTTCACCATGAAGTTACACCAACAACTCACGGCGAACTTTCGGGGATTGCAGCTTCTGGTGGAGTAGCGATCGCACCTGTTTTTCGTTATCAACCCACTCACATTGCGATTACTGAATATCACGTAGATGAACCGGATGCAGAGTGGCAAAGATTACAGGCAGCGATTAACACTGCCCGACAAGAAATTCAAGCAGTTTTCTCACAAGCATCTCTGCAAATTGGTGATGCTGAAGCCGCCATCTTTGATGCCCAACTACTATTTTTAGAAGATCCAGTACTGTTGTCAGCGGCTCATCAGCGCATTTTAGACAACCATATAAATGCTGAAGCCGCTTGGCAAGCTGTAGTCGATGAAGTAGCGACTTCCTATCGCTCACTTGAGGATTCTTATCTGCAAGAACGAGTTGACGATGTTGTAGATGTCGGGCAAAGAGTGCTGCGATTACTGGCTGGGAATGCCCCTGCGAACCTGCATATTGAGTCACCTGCAATTTTGGTGGCGACTGATTTAACCCCCTCAGATACGGCGGGACTAGATCCAACCAAGGTGTTGGGAATTTGTACTACTTCTGGTAGCGCCACCTCCCACAGTGCCATTATCGCCCGGACATTAGGTATTCCCGCAGTTTTGGGAGTGGATGCCCAGGTGTTGCACTTGGCAGATGGTACACTAATGGCACTTGATGGTGAAAGTGGTAAAGCTTGGGTAGAACCAGAATCAGATATCCTGGATTTACTGGCAGCAAAGCAAGAAGCTTGGCAAACTGCCCAACAAGAAGCACGAGCTACGGCACATCAGCCAGCGATTACTCGTGATGGTCGGCAAGTTAGTGTTTTCGCCAATATTGGTAGTATAAATGATGTGCAAGTTGCTGTGGCTAGCGGTGCAGAAGGTGTGGGACTACTCCGCACTGAGTTTCTGTATTTAGACCGAACAAGCGCCCCGACTGAAGAAGAACAATTATTAGTCTATCAGGCGATCGCCGAAGTTTTAGATAATCGTCCGCTAATTATTCGTACCCTCGATGTCGGTGGTGATAAGCCGCTTCCCTATCTCAGAGTTGGGTTTCCTGAAGCTAACCCTTTTTTAGGTTGGCGGGGAATTCGTTTCTGTTTAGATCATCCAGAACTCTTCAAAACTCAGTTACGGGCAATTTTGAGAGCTAGTGTCGGACACCAAATTAAAATCATGTTGCCAATGATTGCGACTGTAACTGAAGTACGTGCAGCTAAGGTAATTTTGGGTGAAGTGCAGGCTGAACTAAATCAAGCTGGTATTTCCTTTGATGCAGCGATGAAAGTAGGAATTATGGTGGAGGTTCCCTCAGCAGTAGCGATCGCCGATCGGTTAGCTGCGGAAGTAGACTTCTTTAGTATCGGGACTAACGATCTGAGTCAGTACGTCATGGCTAGCGATCGCACTAACCCACGTGTGGCAAATTTGGTTGATGCACTACATCCAGCCATATTGCGAATGGTGCAGCAAACTGTCCAAGCTGCCCATACGGCAGGGATTTCGGTAGGATTATGTGGAGAATTGGCAGCAGATACTTTAGCAACACCAATTTTATTAGGTTTAGGGCTGGATGAGTTAAGCGTAAATCCCCAAAGTATACCTGGAGTGAAACAGGCGATCGCTAGGTTTTGTATAGAGGAGAGTCAGGCGATCGTGGCATCAGCATTACAACAAGATTCCGCAGAGCATGTTAGAGAACTAATCTCAACTTCAGTTACTCCCCCTGCATAATTAATTCGTAATTGATAATGACGCTCTCTCCGAGATACTGTGCGAACGTCATTACGAATTACGAATTAGTTAAAATCTTATTCCCAGTTGCCCGTTAAAGCCACGAATAGAATTGTAACCAGCACCGACAAAAACGTTATTAGTAGCACCTACCTGAACGCCGCCTGAAACTGCAACGCCTTTATCTTCTGAATAAAGTCCAATTCCTACATAAGGTGAAATTACAGGCAAATTGATAAATTTTAAAACATCTACTCCTGTAGCACCATCAGCGCCAGTTCCCACTTCAACCCCGAAATTCAAAGCCCTAGCTCCGACAGCATAAGTTATATCACCGTCTTTTCCACCAACTGAAACCCAAGGTTGCGGTATCAGTTGAGCCGATGCTTGACTTGGGGCAAACAAAGTTAACAAACCTATAGATGTAATTAATGTTTTAGCAATAATCGCTATTTTCACGATGTTCTCCAATTAATTGTTTTTAGGACTTATACCAATTCTTTATGAAGACGCATAAAAAGAACCCCTCTAAGTAAGTATATGGTAAAAAACACAACTATACTAAGAAAGATAAATAAAACTAAAACCCTTTTTCCTCCTGCCTTCTGCCGACGCTCTCTACGAGACGCTGCGCGTAGCTTGCTTCTCTGTAAGAGTACGCGGACTCGTTAACGCTGCGCTATCCTGCCTCCTGCTTGATTCCAACTACAAATCGAATTACGAATTACGTAGCTTGCTTCTTGCCTTCTCTACGAGACGCTACGCGAATGGCGACTATTACGAATTACAAATTGCAATGGCAGTGGCAATATTATTAGAAAAGTAGTCCCCAATGCTTTTGTTGAGGGGATACAGGGTGTTGTAGTTCCCCCAGTGAAGATTACTCCTCACAAATAAGTTTTATAGTTCATGTCATATTTGGCTATAAAATTTAGAACTATTATTATCTCAACAATTTGCTAAACTCCAACTTCGTGGGGAGCAAATAAAACAATTTGAGTATTGGGAATTTGGAGGGGGTTGCAGAGTGGCTGATCAGCGCATAGTCAATACACAACAGATTTATCCACAGGATTTTTCCTGGGGATTATGGCCTGTTGTGCCACTCTACCCCTACGGTAGGCGGCAGACAATTCGGCAAGAAGTGCTTAAGGACACAATCTGGAATTTTGACCAGATTCAAGGCATCTTCTACGTTGTTGTGCCGATTCGGATGACTGTTGTCAAGCTGGAAACCGGAGGTCTTCTCGTCTATGCGCCTGTTGCACCAACTCTAGAGTGCATCAGACTTGTGAATGAGTTGGTGGCAGAGTATGGCAACATTAAGTACATCATTCTGCCTACTATCTCTGGTATAGAACATAAGGTCTTTGTTGGTCCCTTCGCTAGATATTTTCCGACTGCACAGGTGTTTGTGGCTCCCCATCAGTGGAGTTTCCCGCTAAATCTCCCCCTTAGCTGGCTTGGCTTACCCCCAAAACGAACTCAAGTACTTCCAGAAGATAGCAGCAAAACCCCCTTTGCTGACGAGTTTGATTATGCAATGCTAGGCCCCATCGGTTTAGGCCCTGGTAGGTTTGCGGAAGTTGCTTTTTTCCACAAGCGATCGCATACTCTTTTAGTCACAGATTCTGTGCTTTCGATCCCAGAAGATCCACCTGCGATCGTTCTCTTAGATCCATATCCTTTATTATTCCATGCCAAGGATCGTGCTTCTGATCTTGTTGCAGATAGTCAGGTAAATCGCCGTAAGGGTTGGCAGCGCATTTGTCTGTTTGCTTTATATTTTCAACCACAGGCATTAGATATACGCCGATGGAGTCAGGTATTGCAAGATTCCTTGCAAGCCCCAGAACGCTCAAGGAAAGCTTATTTTGGATTGTATCCCTTTAAATGGCAGTCAGATTGGCAGCGATCGTTTGATGCCCTGCGAGGTGATGGGCGTTTATTTGTCGCACCAATTTTACAGACGCTGATTCTCAATCGCGCACCGAAGGAAACCATTGACTGGGCTGATAAAGTTGCAAGTTGGGACTTCGAGTGGATAATTCCCTGCCACTTTGATTCACCAATTAAAGCTAAACCGCATCAGTTTCGCCAAGCTTTCTCTTTTTTAGAAAAGCAGCCTGTTGTAAGTGAAGGTTTGTTAAGTAGTAGCAGCTATCCTTTACCAGAGGAGGATTTTAAAACACTTAGGGAAATCGATGCAGGTTTAAATAAGTTTGGCATTGTACCAGCAGCAAAAGAGAAGGTGTAATATCAAGTTCGGATGAACACTTATAATTAAGCTGCCCTTGTTTTTGGCCACC
>CAXUOL010000550.1:0-5020 GCA_964252435.1 uncultured Nostoc sp. | reverse complement strand
TCACTCCAGTGCATCGACACACTCAACAATTCAATCAGATTTTTCACTGACTGAATATATCTCCCGATGACCATTTTGCGCTGATAGCAAGCCGTTTTCCAGGTAATTTCAGGTGTAACTGATGGGTTCCCGTCTCTGTCTGAACCTACCCAGGAGCCAAAAGAGCAAAAGTTTTTACTCGGTGGTTCTAGCCAAGGAAAAGTATTGGATAGAGTGTGTTTGAAACGTTTATACAGTTGGGGAATGCCATCAAATAAAACTTCTTGAAAGTAGTGCAGGGCATAATCTACTTCATCTAGTACTGTGGGTTTGAACTGGTGAAGTTCATCTGTACGCCACCACAGGCGAATCTCTTCGAGCAATTGTTCGCGGACATCTACTGCTTCCCAAGGGTATGCTCCTGGTGTAGTCCCAGAGTGATTTTCCAAGGTATCTAGTTTTTGCAAAAGTTGTACCACCTGTCGCTGCTTATCCCGGATGGTATGACGAACAATTTCTGTCGGGTGCGCTGTAAAAACTAAGCGCACATCCAGATGTGCAATTAGACGTTGAATTTGCTGGGGTGGGACATTCAGTTTGAATAAATAGGGAAACAAGGCAGCAAAAGTACCTTTTGGTTTGACTTGCGCCTTTTCCAGATAATTTTTTCTGAGGAAGGCTGCTGCTATTCCCTTGCTAACAGGCGCGTCATCTTCTCTTTGATTAGACGAATAGTTAACATTGGATGCTGTTTCTGGCTCTATAGCCTCTGTTTCTGCCTCATACCGACTCAATTGCTGCCGTTGTTCGTATTCCTGCTCGATGATGTTAATTAACTGAAAATACAGAGCGAAAGCACGAGCCGCGCGAATTGCTTCGTTGATATTTAGTTGTTCAATTAATTTGACGGCTGAGGATGCTTGGTCATTTGTTGCTTGTCCTTCTGGCGAACATAGATCGCGCAACTCACGCAATAAGTCTACCATATTTTGACCGCATTCTTGCCGGAGAACTGACTCCCACAATTCTTCCACTACCTGGAGACGATGGCGCAAAAATAATTCCGACACCGGGTATATATCAGCAGTTTGAGACGAAGAGTATAAAAGGGAACCCATATTCTCTATTCTTGTAAAGCTAATTACTGTTTACGGTTCTAGGTTTTGCACTTAATGCTCACCGGGTTGTTCCTGAGCAAATAATTATTTGGTGTATATCTTCTCATCTTGATTGATTTCGCGTTCATCTGGGAAATCTAGATTGGGTAGGCGATCACCTCGAAATAATTCTTCACTAGCTTCTCCTACGGCTGCTAGTGCTCTTACTGTAGCTTTTCCAGTAATCAGCAGCATTAATATAGACGCTGTACCTATTTGTAAAAGAAATGATTGAGGAATGGCAAACAATTCCAGATTGGATGCGGGTTTAGGTGAAGACTGTTGGTTGGTAGGAGGCATTGCTAATTTTTGGTTATGGGAAGTATGAGTAAGAAGGAGTTAGGAGTTAGGAGTTAGGAGTTAGGAGTTAGGAGTTAGGAGTTAAGATGACTCCAACGATAAAGGGAGGGAGTTTAAATGAGATAAACTAACTTATTGTTTGTTTCGCCCATCAGCGGTGTCAGGGCAGTGGGACGTAAGTCCGGCTTTAAAGGACAAGTCATCAGCCAGTCATATAGAATTATTCTGATTCCTGGCTCCTAACTTTTAACTCCTAACTCCTAACTTCTAATTTCTGACTCCCTATTAGTAAAATAAACGCAAAACTCAACATTAGTCAGACTTGCAACCTATACAAGACTATCTTGGCCGATTTTGTGAGCTACGAAGGTAACAAAATTGTTAAAAAAAAACGTCAGAGTGTGATAGACCTATGGTTCTAGTTTACAAGTGCAGGCACTATCCCCCAACCATCGCTTCCTGTAAAGTTAACTAAGCATGAAAACAGTAGTACCAGATCGCCAGCAATCCTTAGTGCAATGGGTAAGCCAAGCAACAGGGATCAACACTTTCGGAGTGAAAGTCCGGTTGCGGGGAAATGACCTTCATATTCTTTGTGAAGGTACAGAATGTCCGCAGCGTTGGCGTACTTTGTCTGATTTGCTGCAAGCACTACAGCAAACAAACTTAGATATCCTCACAAACAGCGAACAAACCTCAATATATCAAGTATTTGTCTATGGTCGCAGAAAAGGGGAACAGCGCCCCTCATGGTGCCATCGGGTTCACTTGAATCAAATAGATAAGCATCTCGATCAGGTGCAGCAAGCGCTACTAGCAGACTCGGAAAAATCAAAACAATCGGGTGGGGCGCTAATTGTCTCTAACGAAAGTTTGGCACGCCAAGGTAATCCAGAAGCGATCGCTCGATATCTGAGCGAAACTCTGAGTACGTTAGGTGTATCAGTACAGGTAAAGATTAAGCCATATCAGCCCAAGAATTCTCAGCCAGAAGAAAATCGCTTGTGGATATTTTGCCAGTCAAGCTATAGCCCTGATGCATCGTTGCTTGCTGAACCTATAGCACAAAAGTTGCGTTATCTCAAGCTTTCCGGCTACCAAGATGCCGTAATTGTTTCTCAGGTGAGCGGCGAAACTGCCCCTGATTGGCTGCTGAGGGTGGATTTGACGCCACCAGAGGTGATGCTTAAAGAGTGGGCGCGTTGGGGAGATGTCCAAGCGATCGCTCGATTATTAGCTGAGGTACTATCAGGGTTAAAAGTTGGTGTGCAAGTTTCTTTGAAAGAATCAACACTACATATATTTTGTATCCCAGCTTTCGATCCTTTAGGAACTGCCCCGATTCCAGACAAGGTAGTGTGCTTAGAGGCGATTTTACCGCAGCTAGAAGCGATCGCTCCTCAAGCCATTCTCGCCGCCACCGTATATGGACAAAAAGCAGGCGACAAGGAACCCACTTGGATTGATTGGCTGAGTTTACCCGCAGCTAACCATCCTGCCTTTGCCATATCACCACTTGATTTGGCAAATACTGGCGATGAACCAGCGATCGTATTTTTACTAGAGCGCTTACTCAATCCTGATTTGGATTGGCGACTCTTAACTGGTGGAATTCGCGTACTTCTACTGAACAAAAATGGTTTATTGCACGTTATGTGTGATGCACCTGTTTGTCCACCACGGCAACAAGTAGTAAGTAAAATTACGCAGTTTATCCGCCAGTTAAAAATTTCCGGTATTATGGGAATACGTATCTACGGTCGCCGTGCTGGGAATAAAGAACCTTTTTGGAATTATGGCGTCGATCTTGAACATCGGCAACGTTTAGTACCAGAAGCAACCCCAGAATTTGCTGCTACTTCTATATACATTACCGATTTAGTAACATCTGAGACTAGTGAGCCAATTTTGCGCCCAGACTTAACGACAGAAGAAGTTCAAAATTTTGTAACAGAAGTAGCGCGAGATTGGATAGCAACGGCGAGTTCAACTGCGAGAAAATTCTTGTTGAAAAGCCAGCTATTTACCGAAAGCAATCAGTCAGCCGAACGTAACCATGATGTTCAAGGAATTAAAATTGCTCTGGTTTGGGGAACACTGGGATTATTGCTCACCCTCCAAACTGATTGGGTATTGGGTCAAATTATTGCACGTAATACGCTCAGTTCGCCAAAAGTCGCTAGTGCCCCCCTCCCATCTTCATCTGCCGAGCAAAAGACATCTTTGACATCTGGGAAAAATCAGAGCGAGAAAACGATATTTTTTAGCAGCACTTCCAAGACAAAATCTCCTCCAAATCAGAGTTCTGTATTTAATGCTTCGGAATTTACCCAGAGTGATGATACCCCAAAAAATAATTTGGCAGCCGCACCACTGAAGGAAAAAGCAACCGCAACAGCTATTCTTTTAGCAGCGCGATCGCAGATGCCAAGTTTTAATGTCAGGCAGTTAGACGAGCAACTAGCACTGTATAAACAGCGTTTAGCTAGAACTGGTAGTCCGCCAGATGTCTTGATTATTGGCTCCTCCCGCGCCCTCAGAGGAGTAGATCCCGCAGCACTTTCTAAAGCTTTAGCAACTCAAGGCTATCCAAATCTTGACGTATTTAACTTTGGGATCAACGGTGCTACCGCACAAGTTGTAGACTTTGTGATTCGTCACGTCCTAGAACCATCAGAACTACCCAAAATAATTATCTGGGCAGATGGTGCGCGTGCTTTCAACGGTGGACGCGAGGATATTACTTTTAAATCACTTGCTGCATCAGCTGGTTATAAACAGGCATTTCAAAAAACACCAACAACGGCAAGTAGCGATGATTTGCCAGAAAATACGGTAAATTCGGGAGAACAAAAAATAAACGAAGAAAAACAGGAGATTAGTACTTATGAAGCTGTGAATCAATCGTTAAATCAGGCTCTAGCATCTGTTTCTGCTAGCTATCAAAACCGCGACCAAATTAAAAGTTTACTACAAAAACAACTGCTCTTATTTGGTAAGAATCAGACAGTTACATCACAAAAACAGTTGACAGACGGTACTTCAGATGAAAGTATTTCCCAGCAAGCGGTTGACTTTGATGGCTTTCTACCCTTGTCTATTCGCTTTAATCCCGCGAGATACTATCAAAAACATTCTAGAGTTACTGGAAATTATGACAGCGACTATAAATCTTTCCAAGTAGAAGGACAGCAAGATACTGCTTTTCAAGAAGTCCTTCAGTTTACCCAGTCTCAGAAAATTTCCTTAGTGTTTGTGAATATGCCTCTGACAGGAGATTATTTAGATCCAGTGCGTAAACAATATGAGCAACAATTTCAGCAATATATGTTGCATTTGGCTACTAATCCCAACTTTATTTATCGTGATTTGAGCCAACAGTGGACAAAAGTAAATGATTTCTTTTCCGATCCTAGCCACCTCAACCGCTTTGGTGCATACGAAGTCTCGAAAAAGCTAGCTAACGATCCGATGATTCCTTGGCCAGTGAAGTAGGAAGTGGGAGTGGGAATGAGGGAGCATACTTCGACTACGCTCAGTAACCGGGGGTGCAGAGGGCAAGGGGCAAGGAGATGAGGGAGATG
>CAXUOL010000549.1:0-5023 GCA_964252435.1 uncultured Nostoc sp. | reverse complement strand
CTGTCTCTTCAGATGTACGGAGATTTTTCAGAAATCAAATACTAGCCCTATATATCCGTTATTATAATAATTTTAAGTAATATTACTCGTAGAGAAATACTGTAAACTTTACAACTCTCACTGTAAATTCTTAATGTGCATTAATAGGCTTTTGCAATCTTTATTGTAGGTACTCGGATTTCTTATGATAATGAGAATATTTTAGAAAGCAGATTCAGTAAGTACTAGTCTATAACTTATTTTTAGTCATTTAGTGATTCTTATTATCATAAGAATTATTTAAGTAAATTAACTAATTGATGACAGATATACTATTTTAACCACAGATACCACGTATACACAGTAGAATGATGTCGAATTGCAAATGACGCCATTTGTACGGTTACTTGGTGTTCATGAATAGGGTAACTCTGGATACTGATATTTTTTATTCAGTAATTTTATCAGATGTTTGCGATTTTGTGGAACACAAGTTCAAAAGGTGGTTCAGCCATATTTAGGCGAAAATGCGCAGGTTTAAACCTATAAAACCGTGTATAAACTTACAAGTGGCAGTGATACGACCGTATCCAACGCTGGGTTATTAACTAAGGCTAGAGTTACTGACCGTTAACGATTGAGTTTTTGCAACATACCCTATTTTTTCCCTATGATGATTCATGGTTTCGGTTTTCTCAGTTTGAGCGCATCTCTTGTACTTCCCTGGGCATTAACAGGTCTGGTTCAAGGACAGAGAATAACAGAGTCTTTATTTAAAGATGTTCCTCAGTCATCCACTATTCAGGAAATACCAGTACCTAACCGCAAGCTGATCAGTCGTATTTCAACTGCGACAACATACTACGTTAGTGGTAACGGAAACGACAGAAATAGCGGGCTTTCTACCTCATCCGCTTTTAGGACACTTCAAAGGGCAGCAAACCTTACTAATCCTGGCGACACGGTACTTATTATGAACGGGGACTACAAAAATAGGCCCAAAGATGGGGCTGTACTAGGTATTAAACGTTCTGGAACAGCAAATGCATGGATTACATATAAAGCATATCCTGGGCATTTTCCTAAAATTCAGCACAATACATGGAATGGTATCTCGATTTCAAATGGAGCTTCATATATCGAGATTAACGGGCTGGAGGTCATAGGGAACAATGCTCATATCAGCTATGATGATGCGTATAAGTCATATCTGTCAAGAAAAAGGAACAAAAAATCAAATCCGCTTACTGACGGAAATTGCATAAGCATAGGAGAAGACAAAAGTCATCCTCGTCACATAAATATTCTGAACAACAAAGTGCATGATTGTGGAGGAGCAGGTATCTCAGCAATGCAAACTGATTATGTGAAAGTGGATAATAACACTGTTTTCAATAACGCTTGGTACACAGTTAATGGTTCCAGTGGCATTTCCATGCTTAATAATTGGAGTTCTGACAACAAGCAGGGATATAAGATATTTGTTACCAATAACAAGAGCTACAACAATCGAATGTACATTCCTTGGATTGTAGTCGGAAAGATATCAGACGGTAATGGCATTATTGTTGATAATTCAAAAGGGTATAGAGGACGGATTTTAATTGCTAACAATATCACCTACAAGAATGGCGGTTCAGGTATTCATGCCCATGATAGTCAGCATATCGACATTATCAACAATACGGCATATTTGAATCAGCAAAGTCCAGAACTTAAAAAAAAGGCAAAGGGCGAAATTTATGCGGGTTATTCCTCTGACGTCAAAATTTTCAATAACATTATGTATGCTTCTCCAGGTAATGCTGTGAATAGCAATATGAAAAATGTCAACGTCATTTATAACTACAATGTTTATTCCAATAATTCGACGATCAAGATTACAGGATCTAACGATATGATTGGAGATCCACAGTTTGTTAATGCCTCGGCTCGTGACTTTAGATTGAAATCAACAAGTCCGGCAATTAATAATGGTTTAAAGTGGAGTAGTGTGAAAACCGATTTTCTAGGCAATCCTCGTGTGTCCGGTTATGCAACCGATAGAGGAGCAATTGAAAATAGGTAGTAGTTAAAAGGATAGCATTGGGTTGGATGATAAGGTTCTTATTTATACAGAGCTTTTGTCTACAACCCAATTGGAGAAGAACCAGGAGAGCCACAAGGCAAAACTTGAAGAAGAATTCAGAAGTCAGAAGCGGAGCCGGAGACTCCGAAACTCCGGTCAGAACAAGAAAGTGGGGGATTCAAACCCGCCACTACGAAAGTTGACCACTAAATCGTCTCTTGCGCATCTCTGAAAGAGAAGATTTAGTGGGGTGCAATAAACGCCGTTTATTCATCCGCCCTGACCTCGTTCGCTCTTAGCGTCTCCCCTTCTCCCAAGGGGAGATGCTAACGCCAAGAAAGAAGACTCGCTAACGCTGCGCTAACGGCAGTCACTCATGGGGGAAACCCCCAACTCTTGGAGACGCTCCGCGTTCGCGGAGCGTTCCGTTCGCGCAGCGTCTCGTAGAGAAGGAAAAGCGCTAGCCTCTCCCTTTGGGAGAAGACCGCGCTGTCTCACCAGTCACACAGAATTCAATTCTGTTAGCAGTAGCGGGGCGTTTAGCCCATTTTGGCGACTGACGCATGTATTCTGTTTTGATAAAATAATTTTTTTGAAGCTTTATTTCTTCGCCAGTCCCTTAAACTCTTTTGTCAACTCTCTTGGTTTAAAATATTCGTGAGAATGATATCGATAACTACTAGATTCATTTTTATCAATGACTCCATTGACTACTAAACCTAGAACGTTGTAATTGGATCTCTCTAATATCTCTTGAGCAGCATTAGCACTGTTGGAATCAATTACTCCGGGTCGGGCTACTAACAAAATACCATCAGTCATTTGGCTTAAAGTCAAAGCATCGGCTGCCAAAAGTAGTGGAGGGGCATCAATAATTACAAAGTCATATTTATACTGAGATGAGAAATTCTCAATGAGTGATGCCATCCGTTTTGAGTCAAGTAAAGCAAGTGGGTTGGGAGGTCTAACTCCAGCAGTTAAAACATCAAGGTTGTCCATTACCTTAGATACGGCAATGTCAAATTCAGTCTGACCGACAAGAACCTCACTCAAACCAACTTCATTGGTTAGTTGCCAGAGATGATGCTGAGAAGGAACTCGCATATCTGCATCGATTAGTAAAACTTTACGTCCTAGTTGAGCGATCGCTGCTGCCAAATTAGCTGAAACTGTAGACTTGCCTTCTTTAGGAACTGCGCTAGTGATCACAATGGTTTTGAGCAAATTATCTGAACTTAAAAATTTCAGATTTGCTTGAATCATCCGGTATATTTCGCTCGTTAAAGAGTGAGGAGTATCCCTGACGGCAATTGTTTGAGATATTGATTCTGCATTTGAATAACGGGAACGAAGCTTTTTAACAGACAAAGGAACAATTCCTAGCAAAGTATATCCAAATACATCTCTAATTTCTTTAAGTGTTTTTAGAGATCTATCTCTCATCGCCAGAAAGAGTACAGTTGTGGTGGCAAAAAATAAACCGAACATGACTCCTAGCACCAAAACAATTATTGTTTTGGTTAATGTAGGATCTTCGGGCACTAAAGCCTGAGCAATAATCCGGGAATTAGGTGTATTTGTGTTTTCAACTAACTGTAGCTCTTGAACCTTTTTCAATAGAGTTTGATAGGTTGATTCTGCAACTTCAACTTTCCGTTCCAACTCTCGCTGATTTTGTGCCAGTTGGGGTATGAGTTTCACTCGCTGTTCGTAGCTGGCACGAGAATTATATAGAGAGGAGAGTTTTTGAGTTAAGCCAAAACGTTGTATTTCTGATTGCAAAAAGTTTTGTATCAGGCTTTGTCTGAGTTCTCCAATCTGCAATAGGTTCTGGGGAACTTGTGTTTGATTGCCAATAGTTTGACCAACTTGCTGTTGCAGGAGAGATTTTAAATTAGCTTTTTTTGCTTCTAAGTTAATAATGATAGGATTGTCATCTAGAAAACGGCTGCGCTCAGTCGCTAACTGCCGATCAGTCTCTTGGAGTTGTGTAAGAATTCCCTGTACTGCTGGTGACTGACTGAGGGCACTCACAGCGATCGCTTCCTGAGAATTTAGCTCTACTTTCTGCCGCAGTTCATTGGTTTGGGCATTTACCTCATTCAGTTGAGCCTTGACAGTATTCATCTCATTGTCTAGATTTCCAATAGTCGCAACAGCTGACTTTGTCTCCTCTGATAAATCTGCAATCTGATGCTTTTGTTTAAATATACGTAGCGCTACTTCTGCATTATTAACAGCAGCTTGAGTTGTAGGAAGTTGTTTAGCCATAAACTGACGAGTTGCTCCTGCCTCAGAGCGACTTGTCAGAATATCATTTTCTAAATAAAACCTCATAATTGTGTTGACTACTGCTGCTGCTTCTTCAGGATTGTGACTTTTATAAGTAATACGCAATACATCTGCCCCACCAACAATTTTTAGGTTAAGGAATTTTAGTAGTTCTTTCACCTCCAAAGGTTCACCATCGTTGTCTTTAAGTTGTAGTTTGTCTATTGTCCGTTGCAATAAAGCTGGGGAAGAAATAACTTCTATCTGACTGCTTATAGGATTTTGAGTTGCTACCAATGGTTTCAAATCTCCTGCCTCTCCTCCTTCAGAGGTATCAGGGTAAAGATTATTGCCTGCTACTTTAAAACTGGGAACCCTGAATAACAGTTTTCCTTCTGCTTCATAGTCTGGCTTCAGAAATTGTGTAGATAGGGCACTCAGAATAACTGTTGCCGCAAATATACTGAAAGCGGGTAGCCACCACCGTTTCAATATCAATAAGTAACGATTAAGGTCTAAATCAATAGATTCTCTAGATTCCATAGATTTTTCTGACATAAATCTTCCAAAGTACAGGTCTTAAGCAAGAAACTAAAAATTGACTTAGAACAGCCACAAACCAGTGCAATTGACAATACTGATTATGTATAATTTTACAATATAAAATATAGTATAGACCAATACGGTTCAGTTAAGGCTTAACTC
>CAXUOL010000548.1:0-5023 GCA_964252435.1 uncultured Nostoc sp. | reverse complement strand
TTTACCCAGTGTATCTACTGTTTCAGTCATCTGAATCATCTGGGAAAACGCTACATACTAAAGAACCACAAACTAGATTAAAGTTACAACCAAATGATACCGATTTCCAGCCTGAAACTCTACCCAATGCTGATAGTCCCATTCAAAATGTACTAAAGGCAGTCAATTACCTGTCATCAGATGAACCCGCCTCCAATCCTACGAAAGCATCTGAACATTTCAATCCCTTGGCTTTATTGGGAGTTTTTCGGCTGAAATTCGTTGAAAATAACTCTAATCTTACTCAATCATCAAATATTAAAGCTAATCAAGCTGTCAGTCTCAACCCTTCACAATTAGACAATGCCCTTCAACAGCGGCTTCCAATAGTGCGAGGAATTGCCACAAATTTAATCAGTCGAAATTTAGTACTTGTTACTGCTGACAATGAAATTCTAGATATCTTAACACTTGAACAACAGGCAAAATTAGAAGACCGAATTATTAACGAGGTTGCTAAGTACTGGCAGTCTAGGCGTTTGATTGTAGCTCAAAAAGAAACGCAGCTATTACCACAAATTGACCGATTATTAGCAAAACTCACTGATGGAAATCCAGCTAAAATTCCAGTTTTAGCCGAGGGTATACCAAAAGATTTACTTAATACAGATAGATTATTAGCATTTCTAGATATATCCATTGCTAAGTTGGAATCGAATGCTTTAGTACCTGTGCAAGAACGTAGCCAAGAAGTTGTTAAAGTTGCCCAAACTCAGTTAAATATATTTCTTTATGGCAAAGAGCAATTAGCTGCCAAAGGAGAAATTGCCCCCAACGCTGATGGTTTAGAAACTCATTCACAGAATTTTCAGGCTTTGATTGAGGCGGCGCTTAATTACTTTTTTGGTGTTGGTAATAGAAAAACACTTGAGACAACAACTAGTAATGAGAGATTGCCAGGTAAACTATTTCCATCACACCTGAAAAAAGCCTTGTCCAAAAGCCCTCTGGTAGAGAACCAAGATTTCACAGATGATCCTTGGCTAACGTGGAATGATTTATTTGGTGACAGCAAAACCGTTGCTGACAAGCCAGTTACACTTTCTGAGGGGAAAAATCCTGCTTTAGCCCCAAGTTTATCAATAGGGCATTTTCCACAAAAGAATTTGAGTGTAAAACAATCTAAAGTCGGATCTGGTTTAGTACAAAGAAAACAACCAAGTAGTAATCTCGTCTCAAATCAAAAAACATCTGGAAAAGTCGCCTCTGTAAAACAAACTCAAACCCGCATTTCCCAAACTAAAAGCGAGAGTCATAAAGGGGAAATTTTGCAACAGCAATTTCACCAAAGCAGTCAAGTTGAGGCACAGCCAGACTGGATAGAAACCACAGCAACTTCAACTGGCTATGAAAAGCACCCCTTAGAGCAACTTTTGGAATGGCTTGATTATATTATGGTCTGGCTAGAAGAGAGATTTGTAAAGATTTTTCAGTCGTTGCGGCAGCTATGGCAAGGGAAATAATACTAATTCGTAATTCGTAATTCTTAATTCGTAATTAAGACTTGTCAGATTGTATCTGGGTTTCCAGGTTTACATCTGTAGCCTGATTTGGGAGAATTTGTATAAGCTAGTAGATATTTTTTAATAAACTATTATAATAGTAGCAATTTTTCAATTTAAGGATAATCAAGATGATCTATAATATTATTGGTGGTTGTCGAAGTGAAAATTATTGTTTACTGTAAATACTTCAATTTCAAAAATCCATTAGATAAACCGAAAATTGAGAGGTTTGTAGTAAATGTATCTCAAATCCCGAAGATAGGTGAAACAATTGTAGTGGAAAGAATTTCACCCCAAAAGCAGTTTGTAATTATCTTTGAATACATTGTGACAGCAGTGCAATTTAACGCTTCTAGAGAATCGGTCGATGCAGCAGATGCTCAAGTAAACGCATTTTTGAACCACTGTTGGGAGGGAACATCAAATTTCAAAGTTACAAACTTTTTAGAACAATAATTTATCACCACAAGATATGATTGAGTAAATAACGTAACAGCTTTAACAAAATTTGGTGGGTTTAAGTCACCGGCAACAATGCAGCGCCGCAAGTATGTTAGGCGGGGTCTAAATCCCCGTTGCAAAACTGTACTTGCGACTTGCGACTTGCGACTTCTTTAATCCTGTTGGTTCAGGGTAATCAGGGAGTTCAGCTAGGAGGAGCAAGGGATCGATGTGGTGGAGATGGTTGACTGCTAGAATTGCAGGTTGATTGACTTTTTAGTAGCTTGTTGGGAAAATACGTAAAAAATTAACCAGATGATTGACCATAGCGATCGCCTAGCTTCTCGTAAAGAAGGCAGATTCCCGGGTGTTGGAGGACTTGAACTGTATTACCAAAGCTGGCATCCAGAGGGTAAAGTCCGGGCAATTTTAGCCATTGTGCATGGACTCGGAGCGCACAGCGATCGCTACAGTAATGTAATTGAGCATTTGATACCCAAGCAATACGCTGTTTACGCCTTAGACTTGCGTGGTCATGGACGCTCACCAGGTCAGCAAGGCTATATCAACGCTTGGAGTGAGTTTCGTGAAGACCTGGGAGCTTTTTTACAGTTAATTCAGACTCAGAATCCTGGATGTCCAGTTTTTCTCTTGGGTCACAGTTTAGGCGCGGTGATTGTCTTAGATTACATTCTGCGCTATCCCCAACAAGCATCATTATTGCAGGGTGCGATCGTTCTTGCGCCAAGCTTGGGGAAAGTAGGGGTTTCACCGATTCGGGTACTTTTAGGAAAAATGCTCTCACGGGTGTGGCCGCGTTTCACCCTGAATACAGGTATTGACATTAGCGCTGGTTCACGCGATCCGCAGGTTTTAGCGGCCATAGCTCAGGATACACTGCGACATACTCGTGCTGCTGCTCGTCTAGCTACAGAATTCTTTGCAACAGTTGATTGGATTAATGCTCATGCAGGTGATTGGCAATTACCATTATTAATTCTCCACGGTGGCGCAGACCGAGTGGCTTTACCTGCGGGAAGTGACATCTTTTACCAACGGGTAAACTGTAAAGATAAGCTGAGAATCGAGTATCCGGGAGCCTATCACGAGATTCAGAGTGACCTCAATTATCGCGAGGTACTAGCTGATTTGGAGGATTGGTTAGAGCGACACTTACCATCTGAGGTAGTGCAGTTAGGACGGGGAAACGCAGAGTTAGAGTTTCCTAGTTCTTAGCTCGACTTTATCCATTTTTTTCGCAACGCGATCGCTTAAGCTGAAACCTTTGTAGGACAGTAGTTTTACTTTTTTAACTTCATCTATAATCTGTGACGTGGAAAAAGTATTTGCCAAAAAGCTAGGGTTTTTGCCGGATAAAGAAAGCGAGTTATTAATTTTGGATAAAGTCGAGCTTAGAACCTAAATCTTTAAAGTAGATCGAGCAAACAAGCGATCGCACATTGAAAAATAATAATTACAGTGTTGTTGGATCAACCGCTACAATTCCTTCAGATGCATAGCGAATGAAATCTCTAGTATTGAATGTCAAAATATGCGTTATACTGTTTGCTTTCATATTAGCAACGAGACGAGCATCATGCACTTGGACACCTGACACACTGAATACGACGACAAGCTTACGCCACTCAGGGTAAATAGTAGGCATATCAAGCAACAATGGAAAGAGGCGCTCAATCAGTCGTAGCAGCCGATCTGCATCTGTTGGTGTCAAGCCAAATCCGTTTTTTGTGGCTGGTCTTGTAGCAACATTCCAAAACTCAACGCAGTTTTGCGCCGTGATTTGCAGTGTATGTCCATCACGTCGCAATTTTCGGATTGCAGTTCGTATAGTTGGGTGTAGTGGGTGAGTGCGATCTACAAAACGCAGCAGAATGTTAGTATCTATGAGGTATACCACTGCTAAGGATGATCCTCGTAAATACTCTCACGAGTCACAGCATAATCTGACAGCACAGGTATATTTGACCCAAAGTATGCTGCAAACTCGTCAGCTAATTTATCTGCAATTACTTCAAACTCCTCATCGTTCAGTTGAGCCTGTGTCTGAAGCTTTGCCATCAACTGAGCGCATTTTCCTTCTTGGCTTTTGCACTGTTTATCTTGAAAGATTAGCTCTTGAAGATATTCACTGGCTGAACTATAACCGCCTTTAGCTACTTGTTCTTCGACAAAGACTTTCATTGACTCAGGTAAGGAAATCTGAATGTTAGTCATACCTTGAGATATCTGGTGGGCGATTTTATCTACTACGTTAGCACTGCGATCGCATCTACTTCTATCAAACAGGCGATCGCCTATTCAAATGCAGAGTCAGTTATTTACATTATCTGAAAAATATGTTGCTGAAGATTGAGAGTTTTTTCCAACTAAAATAGGTTCTCCCTTTACTCCTCCACGGGTAAGAGTACAAATCTTATAAAGGTTTTCACACTCAAAGATTGCCAGAACTAGCTCTTTCCCTGTTTGATAAGAGGATGGTAAAGGTTTCCCTACCTCGCATTCCATATCAATTTCGTTATCACGCCACTGTAACTTCCAAATACGCTTTTCGGTTATTAGTGCTTTGACAGACTGAGCAAGAGCGCTATATACCTGCTCTGCTTTGATATCATCCTTGGCTGCTGGCACAAAAAACTTCATAGGCTGAGGTTACAAATAACGTAGGTTTCATTAGCACCAGCGTAACGCAGTTACCAAGGCAATCTGCTCCCATCCCACGAGAAAAAGTGTCCACTATCGCCTTCTTGAAGCTGTTCGATGACAGCCAATAATTGGGTAACAGTACGTTCTACTGAAAATAATTTTTCCGCAGGTACATTTCCCTGGAAAGGACGGGAAAGACGGGTATCAGTTGTACCAGGATGCAATGTTACTATTAATGCTTTCGGACAACTTCTTTTATACTCAATTGCCGCAGTTCGCATCAACATATTGAGTGCTGCTTTAGAAGCCCGATAGCCGTACCATCCACCAAGTTGGTTATCGCCAATACTGCCCAATTTAGCAGAAATAGTGGC
>CAXUOL010000547.1:0-5057 GCA_964252435.1 uncultured Nostoc sp. | reverse complement strand
AAAAGATTTGGGTCTTGGGAACCAGGACTCCTGCCCTTGGAGGGAATGTAAGACCAAAAAAACTACGGAGTTTTTGAGGCTATTCCCAATGAATTGGGAAGCTGAGACTTCAGCCGTAGGCAAGTCTGAGTAGTTCACTCTTGTGAGGTGGTCAACATGAGCGCCTTTGGCTATGGGCGAGTTAGAGAATAGGCAATAGCGATGCCTACGGCGGGCTACGCCTACGCAATTTATCTTTCAGTCTTTGGAATTGCTGAGAGTAAGGCACGGAGAGCGTTGTTAACAGCTTCTGATGTTTTGAATATCTCAGCGACATCAGCATCAAGAGTAACTGTCAAAGGAGCTTTTTCTTGCTGACTAGCAAAACGGTTGGGCAAGGCTTTGCGATAGTCAAAGTTATACTCTGGAAGCAAGTCATCATCTGCGTTGTTGCAGAATTCAGAAGCCTGTGAATTCTTCATAATCTTTTCGTTCTTTCTTGGTTGCTAGACGTGCGCTAATGATACGGATAACGTTTGCTCTTTCTGTAAAACAGACTAATAACAGGCGATCGTCTTGATCATGTCCGATGATGATTTCTCGACGTTCACCAACAGAGTGCCATCATTGAATATGTAAGCTAGAGAGTCGTTAAAGACAGTCTTAGCCGCTTCAAAGCTGATGCGGTGCTTGTTGAGATTCAAACTAGCTTTTTGGTTATCCCACTCAAATTCTAAATTCATGCCTTGATATGAGGCTACTCTACTTGCAATGAAATCATAATTTGTGGGGAGCAGAACGACACCATTTGCTATATCGGCGTACGCATTTGTTATTTTGGCGTACGCATTTGCTATTTCGGCGTACGCATTTGTTATTTCGGCGACAGCATTTGTTATTTCGGCGATGCCTACGGTTGGCTACGCCTACGCAATTGCTGATTGCGTTTATCCTAAAACAATCTTAAGACAAAGACCTTTCCCTGGTTTGACTACGCAAAACCTGTCCCTCTTTAGCTCAAAGAGGGACAAGCTTGAACTTTAGTTCAAAGTAGGGAGAGGTTTGTCGAACTCACGCCTAATTCGCAGGGCAAGATTTAGAGGTGAGCGAGGAGTTATGGGGCGTCGTTGTGGGTACTTGAGCAACTAGAACCACGTTCCCATTGGCATCCATTACCCACCCTTGGGCTTCTACAATTTGAGTAGGTTCATTGACAGAATTAACCTTCTGTGATTTTTCTTCTGTGTTTCGCTGCGCCTGAACAACGGCTCTTTTCTGAATACCGCCAGCACGATTCTGACTCTCTGGAGAGAGTGTGATCCAATCTGCCAGCACCGCATCATCAGCTATCAATGGCTCCGTGGGATCGGCTACTAGTCCTCCACGTCCAGTAGTAATAAATGAATTTCTTGCTATTTTTCCACCAGTACTACAACTAGCAACAATTTGCCGCGAAGCATCAACCAGATTTACGGGCAATTCCACTAATCCTTTACTGGGGTCAGCATCTGGTGAGTTGATTTGTACTGTGCCATTTAATGAAGGGTTTTGCTGAGAAAACGCGGTGATATCACTTGTTTCCAGGTTCTTCGGGTTTGTTTCGCCTGTTGGATCGAGCCTCTCTACGTCTACACCTGTGCGAGGCACAAAACCAAAGAGGTTCTTAGCAGTGATTGTGATTTTACCACCAGAGCCAGAGAAGCCGTTGGCAGTGATATCGTTGTTTTCTAAGGGAGCGGCGACGAGGAAGCCATCAGGTGCTTTGATAGTGATATTACCGCCAGTTTTATCACCCCCTCCATTAGTGGATATTTGACTATTGTGGCGCATCAATAACAAGTCTCCCACTTGTAACCCAATATCACCACCCTGATTTGACTCATTATTAGACGTGAGTGTTCCTTTGTCTAGCAAGATAGAACGAGCAGTTACGTTTAGTGTGCCTAGTGTCCCTGGGTTACTTGTATCTCCTAAGTAGATTGCATTATCTGCAACTTTAATAACCCTCACATTTATTTGACCACCATCTTTGACAATCAATTGTCCTGTGGTGATATTGATTGTTCCGGCATTTCCGTAATTTATAGTTGAAGCAGACAAGAGGCTAGGAATACTTGTTGTCGAGGTGCCAGTTATCTCTACTGACTCCAAGGCATTCACAGTTATGTTGCCTCCTTTTCCTTGAGCTGGTATGATTTGTGAATTTTTTACTACTCCAACAGAGTCTGCTGTTACCCTTGCTCCTCCTTGAATACTCAACCTTTTAGTGTTGATCGTAATGTCACCCGCTTTTGCTTGATCAGCGCTTGCACTAACAAATCCAGTAATACTATTTGGAGATGTAATGCTACCAATTAGCTCCACGGATTCAGAGGCGTTCACAATTAAATCTCCTCCATTACCCTTGTCTACCGTAGAAGTTAATACTTGGGCACCATCTTGAACACTTAATTTATTAGTGTTAATAATTAATTTACCGCTATCTCCAGCACCTATTGTCTGAGTTGTTAAGTACACATCCTTGCCAATTAATTCTACGGTATTGCCTTGTACCTGGATATTACCGCCATTGCTATCTTGATTACCAGCATCTACTTGAGATGGAATCTCTTTACCGTCAACAATTCGCTGGATTAATTGAATTTTCTGTAAGTTCTGAACACCTTCATACCCCAAGGCCCAACCTTGGTTCGTTGGGTTCAGGCTGACCAAACTATTACCAGCAACACTTCCTAGCTCAACTCGTCCCGATTCTGCTGTTAAATTTCCGCCCTCCAAGGTTATATCACCACCTACAAGTGCCAACGTTCTGTCTGGCTTTACCTGTAAACCAACGGGTTGCCCAAAGGTATTAGTTGTTATACCATCTGGATTATTTGCTTGGGATTGATTGCGGATGATTCCTGGTATAGCTCCAAATTGTAAGCCAACGGGGACACTTACTGTCAGTAAGGGTGTGGTTTGAGGATTTGTGGCACTAAATTTAGTCCCATCGACAAAGTTAAGACTACTCGCTGTACTTGCAACAAATGAACCGGCGATGTCTAGAGACGCATTGGGACTAAAAATAATCCCATTGGGATTAATCAAAAACAGGTTGGCTTTGCCGTTAGCTTTCAGAATGCCATCAATATTAGAAATAGACTTACCTGTGACTCGACTTATGATATTTTGAATATTGGGCGCGTTGTTAAAGTCGGCTGTGCTGCCAGTTGGCACAGAAAACTGCTCAAAGCTGTGAAACAGGTTCGTACCACGAATTGCCCCACCATTGATCTGGTCAGTAGGGCGGCCATTGATTAGCTGGGGTGTAACAACTGAACTTTCAGATCCTAGAGTGTCATCCTTTATAATCTCGGACAAGGCACAACTCCCTGAGAAAGCGAGTGTTGCAGCAATTTCTAAAGCACTAACTAGCCCTAACTTCCAGTAACCACTACCTCGGCTTTTATACATCACAGAATTTGCACTAAAAAAATAATTTAGTTGTGAAATACTGCCAATTACTAAATAGGATGATAATACCTCTGGCAACTTAGCAAGTCACTGCAAAAATCACCACTTTCATTTCCACCCCAATAGTTTTTTGGCAGCATTAATGACTACAAGAGACGACATGAAAAGAGGTAATCAGCGTTACACTCTTTATCAAAATTTATACTGTTCGATGTTCGGTGCATTAGCAAGGAACCCATTTTTTAAGGTCCTTGTCCCAGCAAGTGCAAGTGCCATTGGGGCAACCTTGCAAAGTTGCTAGTAAAAAATTTTGAGTTTCCTTGCTTTCTTCAGGATCACTAAATTGGAGTTTATTTAGATCGATTCTGTACTCAAATTGAAGCACTTCTTGTCTTAAAATCCCATATTTGGCAAGGATTTGGCTAAAGTTAGCGTTATTAACTATCTCACACATTTCCTGGTGAATTTCATCTTTTAACTGCTGTAATGTGTGATTATCTATGACTCTTGGCTGTAATGTTTTAGATTCCATAAATTTTACTCTCCTTGTAGACTGGTAAATGTGTGAACTTATCTTGTGATGTACTAAATTAACGTGAGTTTGATTAGTACAGTTTGGCAACGAAGGAATCAATAATACAAAGTCTAGAGTGGTACGAAAGCATTAGGTTTCTAACGCTCTTGTGAACTCCGATAATTATGACTTCAGGTTTGCTAGTTATAATTACGTATTGTGTAACAAAACTTCATATATTTCTGCCGGATTTGTTTAAAGCATTCATGAATCTGGCTACTGACCATTGCTCGCTCAAGAGAATTGAATAATTGATATCTCCTCAAGTCTCATACTCTGCTTACGGTTTGGATAAACTTAGAAGCTTTATTAAGGCGATCGCTAACTATGCCCAATGCCCCATACCCAATCCCCAAAATCCTAAATATTTTACTCATTAACCGTGCCACTATAGAAAATAGAGCTGCAAATTGAGCAATAGGAAGACTAAAGAACACTGTGCAGATAACATTCTTAGGGACGAGTTCCGGTGTACCCACGCGATCGCGCAATGTTTCCAGTGTCGCTCTGAGATTACCCCAAAGGGCAGAACTGTGGTTATTCGACTGTGGCGAAGGTACTCAGCATCAAATTATGCGGAGTGAACTGAAAATCAGTCAACTCTCCCGAATTTTTATCACCCACATGCACGGCGACCACATCTTTGGCTTGATGGGACTTCTTGCTACTTGCGGCTTGGCTGGGAATGTGGAACGAATTGATATCTATGGCCCACCTGGATTAAATGATTACATTCAATCCGCCTCACGTTATTCCTACACACACTTTTCTTATCCGATCAAAGTTCACGCCATCCGTCCAGGGATAATTTATGAAGATGATGACTTTACCGTTAGCTGCGGTAATTTGCACCACCGTATCACAGCTTTCGGCTACCGCGTAACCGAAAAAGACCGAGCCGGACGTTTTGATGTGGAAAAAGCCAAGGCGTTGCAAATTCCTCCTGGTCGGGTTTACGGTCAACTCAAGCGCGGTGAAACAGTTACCCTTGCTGATGGACGGGTGATTGATGGCACTCAACTATGCGGCCCTACAGAAATTGGTCGAA
>CAXUOL010000546.1:0-5066 GCA_964252435.1 uncultured Nostoc sp. | reverse complement strand
TTTGTCTTGCTGTTCTCTTAATTGCTGGTTGAATCCAAATTAGTCCAAACTCCAGATCTTATTTGCAACCAGCTTTAGAGATTTTGCAGCGATTGAAGTCACCGGATGCTGAAAGTGTGAGTGCAAGTCTTGATAGGGCAATTCGTAATTCGTAATTACTGAAAGATTTTTCTCATGCAAAGGCGCAAAGAAGAAGGCAAGAGTGTAATTTAAGTAAATGAAAACTGCTGTAATAAGGCTTTGATACTCGTGAGCGAGTCTTTGATACTCGTGGACGAGCCTTTTATACTCGCGGACGAGTCTTTGATACTCGTGGATGAGTCTTTGATACTCGTGGATGAGTCTTTGATACTCGCGGACGAGTCTTTTATACTCGTGAATGAGTTTTTGAACTCCATTAATGAACCTCGGAGCTTTATTCGTAAACCTTTGAGCTTTATTCGTGAACCTCAGAGCATTGCTGATGAACCTCAGAGCTTCATTCGTGAACCTTTGAGCTTTATTCGTGAACCTCAGAGATATTTAAATGTTTGAAATCTACAACAAATCTAAAAATTTTTCTAAGTTTATCCGAACTTGTTTTAATATCTTAGCCAGTGTAGTGCGTTTGACTGGTCGATGGGCAGGAACAGTCAATTTCAAAACTTCATCCGGCATTTGTTTTTGCAGTTTAATGTGATTACCTCTTTGACGTACAACTGTCCATCCATCTCGCTCTAAAGCTGTAATAATATCAATGTATGACAAACTGAGAACTTTAGTCACAAAACCAATTCCTTGACTATGGCTCCCTGTTCAATTATTAATTCTTCTTCCAGTGGTTCCAAGTAAAATTGTATTGCTTCTCGAATATTTTCTACCGCTTCATCAACAGTTTCGCCTTCACTAATACATCCTGGAAGTGTAGGAACGAAAACTGTATAACCCCCTTCATCGCTTGGTTCTAATACTACTTTTATATTCATAAATTACTTGACTTTCGATTAGTGTGGACTTTGTTAATGTAGCAGAACGTTTTTAGATTAAATCAGGATCTATGCCAAGCGATGTCTAACGACAAGCCGCTCCGCGTCTACGCAACCGTTGGACGCGTCGTAATTCTTGCTGTGCTTGCTGGGCTTCTTGTCTAGCTTGTTTCATTTGTTCTTCTGGTGTTAAAAACCGTTCACCTTGCTCGTCATACCAATACAACCACTCGCGGGTAATGCCTAGATAAGTTCCTCGTTCTATGCCAATCGCTAAACCTATCTCTGGCAACCAAATGCAATCGCCATTAAGCAATTCATAAGCATTATTAACTAATTTGTAAACTTCTAAACGTGGCTTGTCGCAACGAAATGGGTTGTAGATTACATAATACAAAAACCCCAATCTTGCATACTCTGCTTTTTTAGTCGAGTACTCACCGCGATCTATCTGAGATACCACCTCAAGTACTAATATCGGTAGTTTCTTTTCTTCCCAAAGCACATAACTGGGACGAGGTTTTCATCATAAAATCGCTTAACACCCAAACTCAAAAACGCATCTGGGACTATCGCTGGTAAATTTGGGTCATAATAAATACCCATGCGAATACCAAAAAACCAATCCATCCTATCTGCCCAAGTCATCCCTAATACGCTTCTGAGTAAATCAGGAATTGATTTTTGTAATTCGTTATCTACTGGGGTATCGTCAGAGTCAGGTAGTTCTTTTGAAGAGGGCAAACGAGCTGATGGATCGTAATTTACCATGATGGATTTACCGTTCCTCAGTTATTTATTTTATAAATGAATCTTGATGGTAATTCAGGTGAGAGAATCTGGATCTATGCCGAGCGATCGCAACTGTTCTGCGAATAATTCAGCACGTCGTTGTGCTTGTTGAGCTTTTTGTTCTGCTTGCTGGGTTTTCTGTTGAGCGAGTTTTGCGTTTTCTTCGGGTGTTAAAAGCTTTTCCCCTTGTTGGTTATACCAATACAACCACTGGCGAGGAATGCCTAGATAAGTTCCCCGTTCCATGCCAATTCCTAAACCAATCTCTGGCAACCAAACGGGATTACCATCTTCTAATGCAGTGTAACCACCATTAATTAATTTGTATATTTCCAACCGTGGCTTTCGGCGACGATTTGGATTGTAGATTACATAATATAAAATCCCTAATTTCGCATACTCTGCTTTTTTAGTAGAGTACTCACCACGATATTTTTGAGATACTACTTCTAGCGCTAATATTGGTACTCTCCTCTCTTCCCAAAGCACATAACTGGGACGGAGGTTTTCATCATAAAATCGCTCTACGCCCAGACTCAAAAACCCATCAGGGACTATCGCTGGTAAGTCTGGGTCATAATAAATACCCATGTCAACGCCAAAATACCAATCCATGCGTTCTGGCCAAGCGATCGCCAAGAGCGCTTTGAGCAAACCGGGAATCAAATTTTGTAATTCATTATCCACGGGGGTATCGTCAGAGTCAGGTAGCTCCTCAGATGAGGGCAAACAAGCTAATGGATCGTAATTTAGCATGATTGATTTCCCATTCCTCAGTTATGAGTACATCTTTATTTTATTAATGAATCTTGATGGTAATTTAAATGAGAGAATCAGGATCTATACCGAGCGATGTCTACGATGGTCACTGAGCTTCTTGTACTGAGCGCAGTCGAAGTATGTCGAAGTGCGGGCTACGCCTACGCACTTTTCAATCAGTCTTTAGAAATGACAGAACGCATTGGAGATGTGCAAGGCAAAGCAAATATCCCTACTTACTTTTTCCCTCGGCTCAGGAAAAAACTGCTAGATTTACCACCCAAGATACTAGAATTTAGTTGCCAATGAAGACATAATGTCTCATGGTCGCCGTTTTCGTGGGATGTGGCAAACCCTAGTTAGATTCTGATTCATCTTTGAACATGGTTGTTTCCGAAAATAGAGAAGCGTTTATTCCCTACACTCGCAGTGATATTATCAAACTTTGCCTGCAAGACGGTCAGCTAGATGAAGCTGATGTCAAAAAATTTCAAGATTTCTGCCAAATCCTCATTGCATACTATCACTTTCGTTTCCACAAAACCTTAGAAGTTATCAAAGATAACTACGTACCCTTTAACCCTAATGCAGAGATTCAACCAATAACTCCACCAACATTCGAGCAATATGATGACATGGAGTTAAAAGTAGTTGAAGCCTTTGGGCATATTGTCGAAAGAGCTAATTATATTCTTTTGCCTGAATCGATTTTCAAACGAGCGCTGGCAAATAAATCTCTAATTGAATTGAAAACTCAAGTAAATTTTGAGGATTTTGACCGCTTGATTTGTTATTACCGGGGTGATAGTTATAAAAAAATTTCGGTAAAAAAATTCTTCTTTTGGCAAGAAGAAAAGACGATTGATATTTTTGAACGGATTGTTTTATTAGTCAAGTTCAAAGAAGCAGCTTACTTTCGTGCGAAGAAAGACAAGATCCAAGAATTAAAATTCATTCCCGGTAAGATGTATGTTTACTTCTACAAAAATATTCCCAAACTAGATGTTGACTTAATCTTTCCTAATGTAAAAACAAGTATGACCTGGAAAGATCGGTTACTATTTGGAATTCCGGCGATTGGCGCGGCAATTCCTTTGATATTAAGAACATTGCCGAATTTATTATTGCTAGTTGCGGCAATTTTAATAGTACTAAATGTTACTTATTTGGTTGAATCATTAAATGTAGAGTTGGATAAAGTCAGAAATTTTATGCCCGTCTTGGTGGCAGCTTTATCATTAGCGATCGCTTTGGGTGGATTTGCCTTTACGCAATACACTAATTACAAAAATAAAAAAATTAAATTTCAAAAAATTGTAACTGATACGCTATTTTTCAAGAATTTAGCTAGCAATAATAGTGTTTTTCAAATGTTTCTGGAATTAGCAGAAGAAGAAGAATGTAAGGAAATTATTCTGGCATACTATCATTTACTTACTAGCCCCACAGCATTAACTCCTCAACAATTAGATTCTCGCATTGAAACTTGGATGGACAATAAATTAGGCACAAAGATTAACTTTGATATTCAAGGGCCTCTAAGCAATCTAGAAGATATTCGTGGTCAAGTAATTCAAAATAGCGAAACAACAGACAATGTACCAGAAATCCCTTTACTAGCCTACGATCGCCAAGGAGCATGTCACGTTTTACCCTTGGATGATGCTAAAGCAGTGATTGATTATGTTTGGGATAATGCCTTTCGATATAACGGGATAATCTTGTAGTTTAGTCTCTCCGTTATCTCTACATCTTCTAATTTGCACCTTTGAGTTCATTGATGAATTTTCAGAGCAATTCAGGTGAGAGAATCAGGATCTACACCAAGCGATCGTAACCGTTCTCGTAATAATTGGGTTTCTTGCTGTGCTTGTTGAGCTTTTTGTTCTGCTTGTTGAGCTTTTTGTTGAGCAAGTTTTTCCTTTTCTTCTGGTGTTAAAAACCTTTGCTCTTGCTGGTTATACCAATACATCCACTCTCGCCCAATGCCTACATAAGTTCCCTGTTCTATGCCAATTCCTAAACCTATCTCTGGCAACCAAACAGGATTACCATCTTGAAATTCATAAGCATTATTAATTAATTTTAATAGCAATTCAGGACATTCTATTTTATTTGCAAACATCGAGAGACTCAGAACCCCGCTTCTTTAAGAAGTCGGGGTTATTTTGCTCATTGGATATTAATTTTCCACTTGTTTGAGTTTTTGAAAAATTTCATCAAGTGGTGACTCAGATTCATCAGGACAAAATTCTAAAGCAAGTCTAACTTTTCCTTTTTTCCATCCCAAAGTACTAAATTGTAAAACTTCACAATTTAATCCTTGGGTATACAAATTTACTTCATCCGTTTCTTCTGCTCCAACATATTCCTTAATTGCTGTAATCAAATCACGGACTTTAAAGGTTTTAGCAATATTTAACTTATTAAAAGTGTCTGGTTGTATAGACACAACTTCATCATGGTTTAGTATCTCGAATCCATCTTCCATAAAAATCTCCTGTCAATAAATCTATATTTTCCAGAGATATAACAGCTGTACCTGCAGAG
>CAXUOL010000545.1:0-5072 GCA_964252435.1 uncultured Nostoc sp. | reverse complement strand
CTTCTGGTGCGATCGCCATTTGATCCACAAGCCAAGGCAAATTCTCTTTTAAAACTGACCAGCCACTCCAAAATACTAACAACGCGACAGGAAAAGCTAACACCAAATCCATCCATTGATAACCTAGCCAAACACCTATCAAGCCACCAATTACAGAAATTGTCACCCAAATATCGCTCATGGTATGTGTCGCATCAGCAATGAGAATTGAGCTACCTACCCGCTTACCCACAGCACGTTCATAAAAGGCCACAAAAATATTCACACCCAGCACAATTAGTAATAACCACAACTCAGGTGGCGATATTTTTATCGGTTCACCACCACCTTTGAGAATTCGCTCGATTGCTCCTTGCAGAATTTCAAAACAGGCTATTCCTAAAAATGAGGCAATTCCTAGAGCGCCTACTGCTTCAAACTTGCTGTGTCCATAGGGATGCTCGCGATCGGGTTGTGGAGAAGAAAATTTACTCGCAATTAATCCTAAAACGTTGTTGGCACTATCTGTCACACTATGCAAGGCATCAGCTAGCAAACTCAAAGAACCTGTCCAGTAGCCCACAAGTGCTTTCAATCCCATGACAAACAGGTTAAGCAATAGGGTAATAATTAAAACCTTTCTTACTTCAGCGCGATTATCGTAAGTCATAGATAATTTATCACATCAAGTTCTATGACTTCTAATGTAGACCTCAAAAACCAAATAAACACAAATAAAGTGTATCAAAGTCTTACACAGTAAGAGTTAAGTCTCTCTATAGTCTCTATGTTTTAGATCATTTTGTTGAGATTCTTTTTAACTAACGACGGCTACAAGCTGGATAGCCATTGTTAATGGCTTTAGAAATAACCGCGTATTTTTAGCATTAATTTTTAAGTAATATTTTAATTAACTTTGTTATTAATACATCAACTGATGTCAGATCGAATTGTATTCAAAGATATTATGACAACCATCAGTGGTCTGTATTTACTCTAAATAACCGATCGGCTTAATGAGTGTTATTTACTGCCTAATTAAAGATCAGGAAGCTCATGGTTTATGATTGGCAGAGACACCGGGAACTATCAGAGTGGGATTCAGACCCCTTCTTCCGGTAATATAAGTACTTATCAAGAAGTTTTAATAAAAAAAATATGTCTTCAATTCCTCTAACATTGAACTTAATTGAAGGTTCAGTCTCCTTCAGTTTTTCACCCCAAGCAGCACGAGAATTAAAGACAGCGACGGATCAACTGATGGAACGCCTAAAAGCGATCGCTGCTAAACCCACTCCTGGCGGTGGTAGAGTCACTCCCCAACCTCCTCTGGAATATCGTTATACGGGTGAAGTATTTTTAGAAGTTTTTTGTAATCCGAATATCTGGCCAACGCCCTTTGCAGCCAAAGTTTTGCTGACTGTCCGCAATGTCAACATTCGCTTGACTACTGAAGCTGAACTTACTCGCATCATTGAAGACATTAATCAATATTTAGAGCAAGCAGGTTGACACTAGTAAACTCAACGAGGTTGTCACCAACCCCGTTGGTCTTCAAAATCGTGCTTAATAGTTTACCCATTACACAGCTCCTCAATGATTCGGCACATTGTCATGTGTACTTCACAACTGAACCATCTTCAGTTGTCTTTTCATCGTGGCAGTGTCTGTGTAATATCTGGAGATTTTTATATTCATTTTTGCCTCCCAAACTTTTGGGGGTTTTGTGGTCAAGATTAGCACGGTTTAATTGTTTTTCAGACTTGCGGTAGAACTGGGCTTATAAATTGCGAGTCAAAAGCGAAGTTTCTACACTTCTGTCGAATCGATGTAGGAACTTCGCAGAATTTACATACTAAGCTCAAGCCGTGACACCAGATGCACAGAACAAATGGTTTTGATGCCTTCTTTAACTTGAAAAGTTGTATAAATTCAGACTCAAATGCTTCTGTATTAATCAAAAACGCAAGATTCTGTATAAGGCAATGCTCATCAAAAACCAGAGATTATCCCCCTGATTGAACGTTGAATCGTTGATGGTGACATCCACACATCAAAAACAAACTTCCAATCCCAAACATTGATTAGTCGTTGTCCCACTGTTCACGACCAATTAGATCGCCAATGCGATCGCGTAACAAAAAGTCACATTTCTCTAATTCACATTCAACGCAAACCCACTCTCTCGCTGGAATGTATTGGCAGAGGGTATATATTGGCTGTTGTCGGCTAATCATTCCCTTTTGCACCAGTCGGCGTGCTTCGTCTTGAATCACATCTAGAGAGTAGTAATTGATAGAAGGCACCGTATTCACACTCATGTTTTTTACTCACAAATTAACACTTACGATAGTGTTCCCGTTAATAATTAGGAACAAACATTACAGAAATTAGACTTGTGGCTACAATTTTGTAGTTTGCTATACGGAACTATTTTTATTTTGACGCTATATCTCCTGAAATTATCTCAAGAAATGTTAAGAAAGTCAACAAATCCTGACATTTTCGGAAAATTCGCTTTACAAAAAAAATTCCGAGTAGTTAACTTAACCTGCTTATGTAGCTGTATGACTTTGATGCCACAAGTCTGAAAGTCTTGCCATTACTGTATTTAGGCAAGATTTGGTGGGTAGGAGGAGTTTATTTAGTGATAGCTCACATATCAAATAATCACCTTAAAAGCTGGGTCTATAACTGCTGGTATTCATCCAAGGTAAACAACACAATCATAGTTTGTCAGTTACTTGGGTATAAATTGTTGCAAAACATAACGATTAAAGTATACTACGAAGGTTTTAACCATAGCATTTGTTAACCTTTTCTTAAGTAAGACCGTAATTTATTAGTTAATTTCAGCACTAACATCATCTAGTTTTCTTTTGAAAAACATCTGTAAAAGGGTGGAGCTAATTCGGAATCAGGACACACAGAAACAGCAGTCATACCAATTTAAAAAAAGAATGCGATAAATAGACCATTTGTAGAGACGCGATTCATCGCGTCTTTACCCAAGTATGTGTTGCAATCATTAATTGAATTGGTATCAGAATTCAGAATTGAGAATTAGTGAATATTCCACCCATAAAGGAATGGAGTTTTAGCAAGGAACAATGTTTAAACCTTGTTTCGCCCACAAAAAGAGAAGTGTCTTGCGGAATTAGGTTATGTTTACATTAAAACAGACGCGATCTAGTCACGTCTGTAAACTGTTTGGCGGATTTGCTGAGATTAATTGTTCTGAAGTTACATTGTTGTTTTAGTTACTTATTCGGAGAATTCCTGATCATTTTGATCGGTACTGTCTTCTACTGCTAGCAGATTTTCTGGTGGGCGATCGTGATTAAGTTGATTTAGTAGTGCCAATACTTTATTACCGCGTTCTATAGAGCGATCTTCGAGAAATATTACTTCTGGTGTACGACGTAGCCGTACCCGCGCCCCAAGTTCGCTGCGGACGTAACCCGTGGCTGACTTTAAGCCTGCCATTGTTTCTACCTTAGCTTCATCTGTACCATATATGCTGACGTAGATTTTGGCGTGTTGGAGATCGCCGGAAACATCAACATCAGTCACACTGACCATTCCAGTACCCACACGGTCATCCTTAATTCCGTTAAGCAGCATTTGGCTAACTTCCCGTTTGATCAGTTCAGCAACGCGGGAAACCCGACGATTTGTAGCCATAAAAATTTCGCCTCATCACAGAGGTTGTACGACAAAAATAGATGCACGGTAGACAGTACTTAGCGAGAGCAACGCCAAGAGCAACCGTCTGTGGGGCACAGCCCCGATATAGCGCTAGTCTAGATTGCACTTAAACCCAGCATTGCCCGTAGGGTGAAAGTCAGGAAGACTAGACCGCTCACAAATAAACCCAAGATAGCGATCAAGGTGATAGGGCGTTTCAACAATGGCACTAATGGCGCAAAGGTGTTCAGAAACAGTCCTAAGATGATCGTAATTAAGTACCGGGGGTAGCGAAAGACGTTATCCCAAAATCCGTCAAACATCTGAATGTAAACTGCCTTGTTATATACTTACGTTTGTTTTGATATGCTTTATCTACTCAATTGTAATATATGCGGCTGGAAAATTAGTCAGTTAATCTTAAAATTTGGTTCGTCGGTTATATTGGCTTTATTTAGTCATAATTATTTTCAGTTAAATTGTAAGTAAATGGTAATTCAAGTCTCGAAGGAAACTAGCCCGCGTCCATTTTTGAAGTGGGCAGGGGGTAAGAGTCGGTTAATACAGCAATATATTCCTTATTTTCCCAAGAGTTATAAAAATTACTATGAACCATTTTTAGGTGGTGGTGCTGTTTTTTTCTATCTCCAACCAAGTGCAGCCATTTTAACTGATATTAATGCCGAATTAATTAACGCTTATTGTTGTGTTAGAGATCGGGTTGAGGAATTAATTTGTTTATTAAAAGAGCATAAAAGCCGACATGGTAAAGATTATTACTATAGTGTCAGAAACAACTCTAGTGGTACTGATATAGAAAAAGCTGCTCGTCTAATTTATCTTAATAAGACTTGTTTTAATGGTCTTTATCGAGTCAACTCACAGGGTAAATTCAATGTGCCTTTAGGCAGATATGAAAATCCTAATATTTGTGCTGAGGTTGTACTCAAAGCAGCCTCTGAAGCACTTTTCCATGCAGAAATTAAACAAGCAGATTTTACAGAAGTCCTAAATCATGCAACTAGCAGTGAGGACTTTGTATTTTTCGATCCGCCCTACCATCCTATCAGTGATACTAGCTATTTCACTGGTTATAGTCAAAATTGCTTTAGTAAAAAAAACCAAGAACTTTTAAGAGATACTTGTGCAGAATTAGCAAGTCGTGGTGTCAAAGTTATGGTATGCAATTCTGATAGTGAATTTATTAAAAAAATTTATACTGATATCAATTTTGAAACCTATAAAATTAAAGCAGCGCGTTCAATTAACTCGAACATCAAAAATAGAGGCATGATTGACGAACTATTAATTACATCTTTTAAAGATTTTTATTTGCCCAAGCAATGAATCTGTCTAAGCTATAAACTGCTAATAAATTATGGTTATCATTAACTCTTGCTTTCAGC
>CAXUOL010000544.1:0-5075 GCA_964252435.1 uncultured Nostoc sp. | reverse complement strand
CGCCATTTAAATGTTTCATTTTTTGGGAGATATCATCGATGAGAACTTCTACACCTATAGGGTAAGCAGTGTGAACTTCTCGCTGACCCCGGTTGTAACGAGAATACAGGGTCGTACCATTGCCAAAGTCTAAAATAGTTAGCTTTTTCGGTAGTGGATGCCCAAACAATGCACCCATACCCTCTAGTACAACTTTCAGCACTTCTACTTTTACTTCTGATTGTTTGCCAGCAAGTATTGGCTGATATTCTCCATTGAGTACTTTTTGTAGTTCTTCAGCCAGACCAACGTCATGTAAGCTGACAACTAATTTTAAGTGCCAAGCCTTACGGTGTGGGAGATGTGCCAATGCACCCAATAAAGTCAGCAACGCATTATTGACTTTATTTTCATTATTGTCTGTGTTGCGGTCAAAATAATTCCCTGTCCGGTAAGCAGACTCTCCAACTGTGTAAGCAGTACCGTTAAAAACTACACGCCCTGGCACATCTTCCATTTCTGCATTGGTTATATAGCTGGGGACACGAACTACTTCAAAGCCATCGACTAAAAGTTTGAGACTTCCGTAACCGTTATCGAAACCCGCAGGAAAAATTTTTTGTAAGGTGTGAATGTTTGACATCTGCTCCAAGTAATAAACTTTAATTTGTGAAAATTATCTGTTCAAGTGATCTGCAAGGGCAAGAGAAAGAAGAATAAAATAACTTCCCCTTTTTTCCTAATCTCAAGAGTTTATCATAACCCCTTGGGGGCTAAGTGGAGTACAAAATGTCAGTCAAATATACCCTATTTAGCACCTATATATACCCTATATAGGGGTCAAAATGTCCCCAAAGTCCTAAGCTATTGTTGGGGTATATATAGCCCCCATATAGCCCCCAGTAAGAATTTTTGAAATCTTTTTTATCAACGCAGCAGAAATTAAATTAGATCATTATTGACCCTTTGATTTATACTTTAATGTCAATCTTTTGTTGAAAAGCAATTCAGTCTTGACCATTAACTTCTTGCTGACTACATAACGAGTGGGTTACTACTTGCTTACAGGTTCAGCTTTTTCTACTGAATTATCATTCACACCCAAAGTCAATTCCAAAGGAGTTCTCTGGGGGTAAGCTTTTACTACTTGCCGATAAACTGCCAGGTGTAACTGGTGAGCGCTGTAGCTTCATACTGTTCAGCTGTAGTAGTGCTGCAACTAGTTAGTGTCAGTGCCGTTAGTACAGTTATTATTGAGGCTAAAAATCTCATTTGCATTATCAATCGTAAATATCTTTCACCAATCACTCTTGAAGAGGGAGTGTGCCATCATTGCTGCCAAGGTGAAGGAATCGCTGTTGTTGAAAGCACCTGACCCGTTGTTAATCTAATCGCCGTCTGCTCACAATTAGGACATTGGACTTTCACCTGAATTAGTGAAGGATGACCTTTGTATTCTCCCATTACTAGTTCCCCAGTAAACTCGCTAATTATTCCCTGCTGACAGTGCCAGCACTCGAATACCACGCGCCCAACTTGTTTATCGCAGTCCAAAAACTGGATATGTTGACAGCGTTCTGGCGCTAACTCTTCATCATCATCATCGCTCTTTGTCAATTGACCCTGTTGCTTGGGCGGTTGCGAGAATTTGGATTTTCTCTTGTCAGCAGAGGTACGTTTGACTTTACTTTTCTCTAAATGTTGCGGTTTTTCAGCAGCGTTCGGCTTTGACCTTAAAGGAGGTATCACCTCTGCTTGGGCTGGCTGCTCAACTGACGGCTGCTCAACTGACGGCGGTTCATCAATGGGAGTAATGCCAGGCTGAGAGTTTGGCTGCTGTTTCTCTACGGTTTTATAAGCAACAAGGTCAAGCTTTGGGCTTTGGTCGTTGGGTTTTGGCTGTTGTTTAGGTGGTTTGGGCGATCGCTCGGTAGACTTCATCAGAACTTTCTTTCCTGAACTTTGGGAAATGAGTGTATTTTAACCACCAATTTATTTCACTAAATCGCTCCTCATCGCCAGAACGAAAGTATAGTTAGCTTTTTAAGTAACAAGCAATTTGGAGCATTAGTTTTTCATTACTTTGGTGTAAAACTTGTGAAAATCTTTGCGTTCTACTTAAATTGTCATAGAATCAGTTCATTCTGTAACTAATATATATATGTTTTTTCATCAAAAATCGCATAGTACTAAGAAAATATGATTATCGCAGTTACTAATCAAAAGGGAGGAGTAGCCAAGACAACCTCTACTATCGCACTAAGTGGATTGCTGGCAGAAAGTTCCTCCTGCCTTGTAGTTGACTTTGATCCCCAAGGCAATTTAACCACAGGTCTAGGAATCAAGATTCAGCCAGGGCAGATGACTGCTTATGAAGTACTTACAGATCGTAAACAGAGCGCATCTGAAACTATTATTGACACCGAGTACGGAATCAAGCTGATTCCGGCTGACATATCTCTAGCATCTGGAGAAAAGCAAATTTTGACCTCGGCAGATAATAGCCGAATTCTGAGAAAGAAATTAAATCCTTTACGGCAAGAATTTGCTCATATCCTCATTGATTGTCCACCTAGCTTAGGTATGTTGACTCTAAATGCACTAATGGCAGCAGATGCAGTCTTGATCCCCGTTCAATGTCAGTTCTTTGCTTTGGAAGGCTTACGACAATTATTAGAAACTATCGAAAGTCTTCGTGATGAAGACACTCACCCCAATTTGCAAATTTTAGGAGTCTTGCCTACAATGGCAGACCGTACACTCACGACCCAAGATGCTCTCAAAACTCTTAAAACTAAACTTCCTGGGGTCAAAATTTTTGAACCAGTTCCTAAGTCTGTTCAGTTTCCAGAGTCCAACTTGGCGCGTCAACCAATTCATCGATATACCACAGAAAGAAAATTGATTGAACCTTATCAAGAAATCGCCAGGGAAATGGCAGAACAGGAGTAATATGGCGAAGCGGCGCTTGTCAATGGCAGATGAAATGGAATTTCCGAATAAAACCAGACAATTCCTTGACTTAGTAGGAGTTACCAATAATCCTCAACTCTCGGAAAACGAATCTATTGAACAATCTTTATTAATAACTCAAATTCACCTAGCTGCCCATCAGCCTCGGCGTTATTTTTCAATTCAAGGAATGGAAAGCCTAGTTGCTTCTATTCGTGAACATGGCATCTTGCAGCCACTGCTTGTCCGACCGTTAGAATCCGGTAATTATGAATTGATTGCTGGTGAACGTCGCTACCGTGCGGCTCAAACTATTGGAATGGAGCAAGTTCCGGTTATTATCCGCCATCTCAATGACCAAGATGCTTTCCAAGTCGCCCTCCTCGAAAATTTGCAACGGGAAGATTTAAATCCGGTTGAGGAAACTGAAGCTATTTTGCAACTGCTATCTATCCGCTTGGAATGCTCTCAAGGAGAAGTTATTTCCCTACTCAATCATATTGCTAACCTCCAAAAGCAAAAAACAGAAACTACGAACAACGTTGTTCGTAACCAATGGGAAATGGTAGAAAAGATATTTTCAGTAATAGGTAGGTTGACTCCAGACAGTTTTCGTAGTCATCGCCTACCTTTACTAAATTTACCTAAAGATGTTCTAGAAACTTTGCGCCAAGGACAACTAGAATATACCAAAGCTCGTATCATCGCTCAATTGAAAGACAAAGATCAGCGACATCAACTTCTAGTGAAAACTATTGAAGAAAATCTTTCAGTTAGAGATATCAAAAGTTACATTCAATCAGTTCAACCTCCTAAGTCTTCTCAGCCGAATATCCTTCCCAATCGGATGAAGGAAGCCTATCAGCGAGTTAAGCAAGCTAAAATCTGGGAAGATCCTAATAAAGCAAAAGTTTTAGATAAGTTGTTAGGGCAAATTGAAGCTTTATTAGAGTAAAATCTATGGTTTTTTACAACATATTTCACTCTCCTCACCAACCTTTGAGGCGTAGCTTGCATAGCTTACGCTCGTAGTCATCGTATGGTGAAGCGAAGCAGCATCTTCGACTTTATCATCTACTATTATTGTAATCTCAAAAGAGTATAGTATTTATGTACTAAGATTGAACTGAATTCCAGTATTGTAATAATGTGCGGCATCTGATCATAAACAATGTCCACTCCCTCTAATCTTTCCCCTCAACAAGTAAGCGCCTTTCCTCAACACGAAACAATCACCGGAGTCGTAGAACGCCTAACTTTTTACTCTGCTGAGTCAGGCTACACTGTGGCAAGGCTGACCCGCCCGCGTAGCACCGAACTCACAACAATTGTCGGCAGCTTTGCTAACATCCAGCCAGGGCAGACTTTACAACTAACTGGTTTCTGGCGTGACCATCCACAATTTGGCCCCCAGTTCCAAGTAGTCAACTACAAAGAAACCAAACCAGCCACTCTCACCGGAATTGAGAAATATTTAGGCAGTGGACTGATCAAAGGTGTTGGCCCAGTCATAGCAAGACGCATTGTTGCCCACTTTGGTTTAGAAACCCTGGACATTATCGAAAACCAAATTGACCGGCTCATTGAAGTTCAAGGCATTGCCAAAAAGCGGATTAAGTTAATTAAAAATGCCTGGGAGACACAGAAAGCCATAAAAGAAGTAATGGTATTTTTGCAAGGGCACGGTGTTTCAACAACATACGCAATCAAAATTTACAAGCAATATAAGGATGAGGCGATCGCCACTGTTACCAAAAATCCGTACCAGTTAGCAGCCGACATCTACAGTATTGGCTTTCTGACTGCTGACAAGATTGCAAGAAATATTGGAATTGCGCCTGACTCAGAATTTCGTTACCGTGCGGGGATTATCCATTGTCTAAGTGAAGCTGCCGAAGATGGTCACTGTTACCTGCCACAAAGCGAACTGATTGAGTCGGTAATCAAACTGCTGACAACCGAATCTCATCAGCCCACAGAAGAAGCGGTTGCGATGATTATTAAAGATATGGCTCTCGCAGATGACCTGATTAGAGAGCGGGATGAAGAGAAAACACTACTTTGCTACAAGCCAACTTACTTCCATACGGAACAGAATTTAGCTCAACTGATCCGCCAACGCTTAGAAAAGCCTGTTGATACTG
>CAXUOL010000543.1:0-5085 GCA_964252435.1 uncultured Nostoc sp. | reverse complement strand
GTTTCATAAAGCAAGCGCAATTTCCCTTCTGGGTTTTGAATTGTGCCTGGGTAGAGAAACACGCCGCCTTGAACTAAAATTCTATGGATGTCGCTTACCATTGCGCCGCTATAACGAGCGCTGTAGCCTTCTGTGCGATGAACGTAACGAATGTATTCTCGAATCGATTCTTCCCACTGCCAAAAGTTACCTTCGTTCACGCTGTAAACAGAACCGTGGTTAGGAATGCGGATATTTTCTTCTGTGAGAATAAACTCTCCTAAGCTGGGATCAAGGACAAAGGAATGAACGCCTTTACCTATAGTATAAACCAGCATCGTGCAGGGCCCATACAGGATGTATCCGGCAGCGAGTTGCTTACGTCCATTAGTCAGGAGGTCAGTTGCCTTACCATCGCTATCAGTTCCTTCTTGTTGGCGAATGGCGAAAATGGAACCTAAGCTAAGATTATTATCAGTATTGGATGAGCCATCAATTGGGTCATACAGCAGGGTATAGCGGCCAATCGGGCAATTTTCGGGAATGTAGTAAGGATTTTCCATTTCCTCAGACGCGAGGCGACAGACTAAGCCGCTTTGCTTAAACACTGAGATAAATACATCATTGGCATAAACATCCATCTTTTTGACGGATTCGCCTTGGACATTCACTTCCCCAGTAAATCCAAGAACGCCTTCCATTAAACCAGCGCGACTCATGCGACGAGCAACCAGTTTCCCGGCCAGGGCGATGCGATTCATTAGCGCACTTAAATCCTGTGCATCTGGCGAAAAACTCTGAAGTTGTTGGAGGACGTGACGGGATAAGGTTGTACAGTCACGATCTAAAGCTCTGTCTGTAGCATCGTAGGTAGATAAGTCTAAAGATTCTGGCGCTTTAGCCATTTTTATGTTCTCCGCAGCCACTAGCTGTTAATTGGGTTTTAGTCATCTATAGCAACTTCTAGTTGCTGCTTCTATCTTAGAAAGGTAATTTGATAAGTTAGATGCGACTTTAGATAAACTAAAGAAATGAATTTTTGCTAACCCCCTGCACCCAGAGCCTAGATACTTCGACTTAACACGACTTTCTCAAACAAGCGGGTATGCCTACACATCCTATCAACAAACTAAAATCTCCAGATTTGGGGCAGGGACTATAGGTTTACTCTGAATTGATATATAAAAGAGCAATTTTCAAATGACCATTTATTTTTATAAGGTTTGGCAGCCTTATGGCTGTTTTTCTAACTTTTCTCTCCACGAAATCCACATCAAGGGTGCTTACTGGCCAACGGTTGAGCATTATTATCAAGCGCAAAAGTTTGTCGGCAGCACGGATGCGGCAATTATACCTCTTATCCATGCTGCCGCCACTCCAGAAGAAGCTGCCACTTTGGGAAGATGTAGCACTCGCCAACTCCGACGAGACTGGGATTTGGTCAAAACTCAAATTATGCGAGAAGCTGTACTCAAAAAGTTTCTCACTCATGCCGATATCAGAGAAGTTCTCCTGAAGACAGGTGATGAGATTTTGGTTGAAAACTCCCCAACCGATTCTTTTTGGGGCTGTGGTGCTAATAAAAGCGGTCAAAACCATCTCGGTAAAACTCTTATGAGTGTGCGTGAAGAAATTCGTAATTTACTATCTTTAACAGTAATTTACGAATAATTTCATCAAAATAGTTACATTCAACATAAGATCAGCAATTAGACGGGGAATAGTCAAATTTCCCAGCCAAAAATATTTTAATAAATTACTAATAATTTAATTATTGCTTTGGAAAAATTTTAATTAATTGAATTAATGAGCAAAAATGTTAAAAAAATATTTTTAATTTCAAGAAATTATTCCAGAACTAAATTAAGTAAAATTACTGGAATAATTTAATGATTGAGAATATAAAATTAGTAAATGTCAATGATTAAAAATTTCTTAACTTTAGACTTGAGATGATAATTGAAAAGTATTTAATGATACAGCGGTTTTGTCTATCCCTAAATCCACTTTACAAAGGCTATAGGGAACAAGCAAAATATCTGTTACTTTTCAAACATCCTCTAATCCATTTCCAAAAATATTTGTAATACATGTATGCTCTTAGCAACGCATTAGTAGCAAGAATTTCTTGAAATAGGATGAAAATCAAAGCATTGTAAGTTGAAAATTCTTATCAGGGACAAATATATAAAAAATTATACTTCAGTCATGGTGTATAGAAGCAATGACACGTAGGGATAAACCAAACGAGTTGCAGCATACCTTTAATCAAGAAAGTTTACTGCACCGGATGACAAAACAGATCAGGCGATCGCTCGACCTTCAAGAGATATTAACAACAACTGTTAGCGAAGTGCGTTTATTTTTGGGTGCAGATCGGGTGAAAATTTATCGCTTTGATGCTGATGGTAGTGGTGAAGTCATTGCAGAATCTATTCATGAGCAACGTCTGCCATCCTTATTGGGTCAACGCTTCCCAGCTGATGATATTCCAGAAGCCGCCAGAGAGATGTTTTTGTTAGCGGGGCAACGTTCGATTGTCGATGTGGCAAATGGGAAGATCGGGCTATCGCCTCTACAGTCAAAAGAAACTGGCAAACGTCTAGAAACTAATATCTACTATCGCCAAGTAGACCAGTGCCATATTCAATACCTAAAAACAATGAGTGTGCAGTCTTCATTGGTAGTACCAATTTTAGATTGCGACCCACAAGAACCATTGGCAAAGCCTAAATTATGGGGATTGTTGGTAGCTCACCACAGTGAACCGCAAAAGATTTTGAAGCAGCAACTAAAAGTATTGCAGCAAGTTGCTGACCAGGTAGCGATCGCGATCGCTCAAAGTAATCTACTCACTGAAGCCCACGCCAAGCAAAAGCGAGAAGCCACTATTAATCGAGTCACCACACTATTGCATAAACTGCCGACAATCCAATTACAAGCAGCACTAGAAGAAGTTATTACTGCTTTCTGTGGAGTCGGTGGCAGGCTTTACATTGCAGAGACTCAAGAACTATACACTTGGGGCGACCAACCGAGACTCTCCTACGAGTTAGATAACAGCATTATCGAACAGCATCCCATCTGGCAAAACTGGATGGCTGAGTTTCAACAAGGTAATATTTGGTCAACTACTGACCTTTATAAAGAACCATGTTTGCGAGTTTTGGCTTTAGCATTCCGTTCTACTCAAATTCGCGGACTCATGGTGATTCCTCTACATTACCGCGAAAAATTTATCGGTGTATTAAGTATTTTCCGCTCGGAATTTGAAACGGAAATCTTGTGGGCGGGACGATGCGAACAAAATCGGCGACAACTTTTACCCCAGCTTTCCTTTGAGGTTTGGCGAGAGCAGAAAAAAGGGCAAGCACCTGAGTGGAAGTTGGATGACATTTTATTGGCACAAGCCTTATACGATCATTTCTCAATGGCAATTCAGCAGCAGCAAATGTATAAACAGGTACAATCCCTGAATGCCAATCTCGAACTGCGGGTGCAAGAGCAAACCGCTGAACTCGAAAAATCATTAATGTTTACCAAAGTAATCAAGCAAGTCACAGAGCATATTCGCCGCACATTGGACTTGCAAGCAACCCTGCAATCCATTGTTCGGGAAGTCCGTCCCTTGCTAAATTCAGACCGAGTGTTGATTTTCTACCTGAAGACTCAATCGGTGATTGTAGAAGAGATTAATGGCAATTGGCAGTCTGTTTTGGGAGTGAATACACCACCGGAATGCTTTCCTGATGAGTATACCTGTCTATACTCTCAGGGTAAGGTACGGGCAATTAACAACGTTTCAACGGCTTCTTTAAGTGATTGTCATCGAGAGTTTTTGCAGAGTTTGCAAGTGCAAGCAAACTTAATAGTTCCGATTAATATGGGTATGGAACTATGGGGCTTACTAATTGCCCATGAGTGTGAGGCTCCTAGAAATTGGCAGGATATAGAAATTGATTTATTGCAGCAGGTAGCAGATCAGGCTGCGATCGCTATTCAACAAGCACAACTCTACGAACAAACCTCTGAGGCCGAAACTGAAGCCAGAAATCAAGCTGCTCAGTTAGAGCAGACTCTAAATGAACTCCAAGAAACACAGATAAGATTGATTCAGACCGAAAAAATGTCCGGCTTAGGACAGTTGGTGGCGGGTGTTGCCCACGAAATTAACAACCCCGTTAACTTTATTTACGGTAATCTGTGTCACGCCAGTGATTACACTGAACAACTGCTAGAAATTTTACGTCTCTACCAGCTACACTATCCCCATCCCCATAGTGAAATTAAAGCCGCGATCGAAGCGATCGATTTTGAATTTTTGGTAGAAGACCTCCCAAAAATCATGACCTCAATGCAAGTAGGAACCGATCGCATCCGCTCAATAGTGCTGTCGTTACGCAATTTTTCTCGCTTGGATGAGTCTGAAAACAAGCGCGTTGACCTGCATGAAGGCATTGACAACACCTTGTTAATTTTACAACATCGGCTGAAAGGAAATGTTGAATTACCACGTATTGAGATAATTAAAGATTATGGCAACATCCCACTAGTGGAATGCTATGCCGGCCAAATGAATCAAGTCTTCATGAATATTTTCAGCAATGCCATAGATGCTCTGGAAGTAGGGAGTGGCAAGTGGCAAAATCCGGGTGACAAGGAGGATAACTCATGTCCAATTCCAACTATCCAGATTTCCACTAAAGTCTCAGCAGACAACTCTCGTCTGTTAATTCGGATTACTGACAACGGGTCTGGAATGAATGAAGACGTGAAAAAGCGAATTTTTGACCCGTTTTACACTACCAAGCCTGTAGGTAAGGGGACAGGATTGGGACTAGCAATCAGCTATCAGATTATTGTCGAAAAACATGGGGGAATAATGGAGTGCATTTCAGAACCTGGCAAAGGTACAGAGTTCTGGATTGAGATTCCCATCAAGCCTCCAGGCAAAATAGTTAACTAGCGATCAAGAGCGGGGATAAGGACGCAGGCGAAGAATCACTATTGGTTATTCACCAATACTCAATTGTTAGTTTCAAAACTTAAAAATTGACTGAGCAATTTTTAAACTCATCCAAAAGATAGATGATAATTTTCTTAACA
>CAXUOL010000542.1:0-5090 GCA_964252435.1 uncultured Nostoc sp. | reverse complement strand
CAGACTGCTCAGTTGATTACTGCTGAGGTCGAGGGTTTGCAGGTTGGTGAGTTGGACAATTTCCGGTGGCAGCGTTGTTAAGCTTTTGCCAGAAAGGTCTAATTTTTTTACCTTGCGATTAGCAGCTTTTTGAATAATTTGCAGCAGTTCTTCGTTAGTCATTTCGGGTTTTACAGAGGCGATGCCTGACGACAAGTTGCTGCTTGGATGCGCAGCAGAGAAATCGAGCTAATTAATAATCTAGCCTGTATCAAGGATTAGATTGTGGCGATCGCAGTCTCCCCCGACTCTACGCTCAACCTCAAAACCTCACTATTCCACCTGTGAACACCAACTGTCGAGCAAAAAGGGCGATCGTTCCACTTCTGAACACCAACTGTCGAGCAAAAAGGGCGATCGCTCCACCTGTGAACACCAACTGTCGAGCAAAAAGGGCGATCGCTCCACCTTTGAACACCAACTGTCGAGCAAAAAGGGCGATCGTTTCACCTCTGAACACCAACTGTAATAATTTATAAACTTTTCTGTTTCTTCTCTTGGCGCTCTTGGCGGCTTCTCTACGAGACGCTACGCGTTGGCGAAAGCCTCTCGTAGAGAAGGCGGTTCGATAATTTTCATAATTTGCTTCAGATAATAGGTGCGATCGCGGCAAAATATCTAACTTGTTGCATTTGATTTTAATATTGTTGTGTGTTCCTATGTAACTTGATGGCTATAGCTTTCCATATTGCCCAGCTTCGATCCCAGATTCCTATGTATGAATATGCCAAAAACTAAATCAAGTTCTCATACAGATACAAACACATCAACCAAAGCTGATACCTTAGCTGCATCTGTTGTCTCCTCTTCTGCTCCTGGGCAAATTTACGATGTTGTAGTGGTTGGTGCTGGACCAATTGGGTTAGCAACTGCTATTGGCTTACGTAAACGTGGTATTGAAAATGTCCTTGTCGTCGATCAAACTCGCGCCTTTCGTGAAGTTGGACAAATATTGGATCTTCTCCCCAATGGATTACAAGCTCTCAAACATTTAGATCCTAACGCTTACGAAGAAGTCAAAAAAATTGGACTTGGTTTCTGGAATTCCAAGCAGTCTAATGACCAGAAAACTATCGAACCTACTCAAGAGCAACAAACTCCAAAGACTTCACCTCAATGGGTTTCTAAAAATTTACAGGGGCAGATAATTCGGTCAATGTCGCTTAGTTTCGATGACTGGTTTAAAGATTATGGCGAGGGTCGAGTATCAATTTCTTGGTACAGTTTGCAGACAACCCTCAGACAGCTACTTCCCCAAGACCGAGTTAAAGCTAATCACCGTTGTATTAATGTTGTGAATGAGCCGGAAAAAGGTTGTGTCCGGATAGATTGTGTAGGTGACACAGGAATAGAAGCCAACCCCTATGCGTTTTGGACAGATGGCCAAAAACATAATGACACGCAGTCCCAAAACTCAGATGTTGCCCCCCAACAATTAGTAACAAAATCGATTAGAGCTAAACTAATTGTTGCAGCAGACGGGATTAATTCTACAGTTCGGAGGCTGCTTTACACAAATACTCAATACCATGATTTTGCCCAACCTGAATACTCTGGCTTTTCAGCTATATTTTGTAGGGAAATAGCTGAAATAGCAAAGGAACTGTGGACGAAACTAGAAGAAGATTTCTTTCAAGACTCAACAGTTGTAACAATCACTAATGATGAAATATCTGGAAATTCTGTTTGTATAAATAACATTAGGATAATTTTATTTCATAGACCAACTGGTGAACTAGGGTACATAATACATCTTGCTTTGCCTTTAGACTCGTTGCAAGGAAAGTCTGAAAGTTCTTTAATTGACTTAGCTCTCCAGGAGTTGGAGAAGGCAGGCTTTCCTGATGCACTTAAGCAATTAGTACGTATATCTCCTCCTGCCAAGATACAGCAACGTCCATACTACCTTCATCGCGCTACCATTTCGGATTCTCTACAAGTTTCTAACCCAACAGACCTCAATATTGAAGAAGATCCTGCCAAAATTCCACCACCCTGGAGTGTAGGGCGAATCGTATTAGTTGGCGATGCCGCACATGGAATGCCTCCCTTCATAGGTCAAGGAGCTAATCAAGGATTTGAAGATGCGCTAGTAGTTACAACACTCATCACTAAAATTGCCGAGGAGAACAACTGGGATGATCCGCAAGCTATAGCCAAAGCCTTCGAGAAATATGAGTGTCTTCGTCGCCCATTGATGGTATATGTCCAACAGGCAACATTAAAACGCTCACCCCACTTATCAGACAAAGAGTCGCAAGAATACGCCCAACAGGTGTATCGCCGCAATTTAGAGCAAGTAATAGAGGCGCTGTAGTTTATCGGCTTTAACAAGTTTAGGGGTTTAAGTCCCCCGGTTCAATAACCGGCAAGTTTTGGGTCGGGGTCTAAATCCCCGTCACAAAACTTACTTGCGACTTGCGACTTGCGACTTGCGACTTGTTCTAATAAATGCTTGTGTTGTGAAGGTAATTTTCTCTGGTGATATACTCAACATCTAAGTATGATTCTGAGCAGAAAGTTTTTGTTCTGAATATTTAAGAGAAGGGAACTCTAGCTAATAAGCTTAATTAGAGTATCCCACCGAACACTGCTAATCATGTCCGATTTTGCTCATTCTACATTGGGCCAATCTTCTTCCCCTCGCTTGACTAGAAGCCTAAGTGCTGTTGAAAGTTGGGGCTTTGGTTTGACAGCTCATATTTCTTGGACAGCATTGGTTCCAGCGATTCATGCTGCTCTCGGTTCCCAAGCTATTTTTGTCTGGATACCTGCGGTGATTTTCGGAATGCTGCTTAACTATCAGGTAAAACGCTTAGGTATGCATTTCATCAATGTAGCTGGAGGAACACCTAACTATGCGACCAAGCTACTGCACAACTACCCAGGACTAGCTCGCTATGCAGCAATTGGATATCTCCTCAACTGGGTTTCCTATTTGTCAGTTAATACAATCGTACTCAGAGATTTAATTAAAGTAAATTTGGAGGCGCTGGGTATTACCTGTCCAGACATATTTCTGGATATTAGCTTTACACTGTTGCCCTTTATTGTGGCGTTTAGTGGAACCCGTGCCCTGAGTATTTTACATTTGTTTTTTATAATTCCAGCCTTTGGACTGCTAATGACCTTCTGCGTACAAGGTCTTGGCTGGTTAACGTTTTCTCCCTTTAGTCCTGGGTTTTTTCCTAGCAGTTGGTCATCTTTGAGCTTCGTGGATTGGGCAAAGTGGTTCTTTTTCGTCACTTATGCAACCTACAGCTGTGAAACGGCTTCTTCCTTTGTCGCCGATAGCCGTCACCCCACCCAGACGCTACGTTTTCTAGACGTTGCAGCCTGGATGATGCCACCCATATTTTTGGGAGGGTCTTGGGTAGTGATGCGGTTAGCAACAAATCCCAACCTTAAAGACAATGCTTTTCTGAATCTTGCGGCAGCTTCCCTGCCCTTTTGGGGAAGATTTGCTGGTGTAAGTGTTTCTTTTTTGCTAGTAGCTGCTTGTCTTTTAGGTTCGGCAACGGTGGTTTCTAATTGCCCGCGAATTTTGTATCAACTGGCTTTAGATAATCACATTTCACCAGTATTTTCTGTTGTCTCACGTCGGGGTGTGTTTGTCCCGGCATTGACATTAACACTGGTGTTGTGCTTAATTTATCTGATTTGGGGAGATGTCGCGCGAATTGTGGCTGTTGGTAACATCGGTTGGTTTGTCTCCTTTATGTTACTGCATTTGGGGCTTTGGCTGCGGCGCGATCGCCCGGAAGTTTTGTTTCCTCGCATATCTCTGGCCATTCTGCTGTTGGAAGTTGTGGTGCTGTTGGTGGGCGGATTTGCTTGGGGTTGGCTCAACTTGCTGATTGGGCTATTATTTCCCATTGGTGTTATGGGCATAGATGCGGTAATTCGCCGTGTAAACTTCCCTGCATTCCATCCTGATTGGTGGATGCAGCGATATCGCACGCGCCCTGTAGTAATCATTAAAGATTCAGTCATTCTTCAGGTGAGCATCCTGATTTTTTTACTGTGCAGCGCCGTGGCAGTTGGCTGGTTATTTGGTGTCAAACTTAATAAAGTGGCAACTGCGGGCGGTGAGAATATATTTGTGGTGCTACTGATGAGTGTGGCATTTGTGGGAGTAGCGATCGCTTGTTGGACAAGTTTACCGCAAGTGGTAGCGATCGCAGAAGCAAGAGTTGCTGCCGAACACCTATTTACTGTCGCTCAGGATGGTATTTTAGTCGTAGACGATCGAGGCATTATTCGGCAAGCTAACCCAGCCACTGAATCGTTCTTTGGTGTCAGCCCATCAGAGTTACGGGGAAATCACCTCAACAAATGGCTACCCTCATTAGTCTACTATCCAAAGCAGTGGATAAACCGTAGCGAACAAATTCTCATCGGCAATGGGAAAAACAGAACTCTGGAAGTTTCCATCTCAGACCGACCCCATCGTGATTTTCAGGAATATGTTGTGATTCTCCATGACATTACCCAGCGCAAACAAGCAGAGCAGATATTGCGATACTCAGAAGCACAATTGCGCCAAGAAGCAAAGCAGCTAGTATCTCAATTGGTGCATAGTGAAAAAATGTCGAGTTTGGGACAGTTAGTAGCAGGTGTAGCGCATGAAATCAACAACCCAATCAATTTTATTTATGGCAATGTCGGCTATGCCAATCAATATATCCAAGATTTATTAAGATTACTGCAATTATACCAGCAAAACTATCCTAATCCAGCAAAGGAAATTCAACAAGAAACAGAAGCGATCGACTTAGATTTTCTGATTGCAGACTTGCCCAACTTGCTAACTTCTATGACAGTTGGTGCGGAACGAATCACAGAAATTGTCTTATCGCTGCGAAACTTTTCTCGGTTAGATGGCGCAGAAATGAAAGCTGTGAATATCCATGAGGGTATAGATAATACATTGATGATTTTGGAACATCGCCTCAAACCTAAATCTAACAATCTAGCAATTGAAGTGATTAAAGAATACGGCGATCTGCCATTAGTAGAATGTTATGCTGGACAACTGAATCAAGTATTTA
>CAXUOL010000541.1:0-5102 GCA_964252435.1 uncultured Nostoc sp. | reverse complement strand
CCCTGGTTACAAGGACAACCCACTGATTTAACTTTGACACCAGAAAATTACCAAATTCTAGCTCCCTGCGCTCCCTCAAAAATTGTGGCGGTTGGTAAGAATTATGCAGATCATGCAGCCGAAATGGGAACTCCAGTACCTTCTGAGCCATTAATCTTTCTTAAGCCACCTACGTCGATCATTCCATCTGAGAGGGAAATTAAGTATCCTCCCCAGTCACATAGAGTTGACTATGAAGGAGAGTTAGCTCTAGTAATTGGCGATTACGCCTTTGAATGTACGCCAGAGGTAGCCCAAACCAAAATTTGGGGCTACACCATCGCCAATGATGTAACAGCGCGGGATTTACAAAAACAGGATGGTCAATGGACGCGAGCCAAAGGTTTTGATACTTTCTGTCCCTTGGGGCCTTGGATTGTCCGGGAATTAAATCCAGGAGCGAGATTGCAGACTTTTGTCAATGACGACGCTAATCCAGTTCAATCTACCTGTATCGATCGGATGGTATTTTCCCCCGATGTTTTAGTTTCCTATATCAGTCAGGTGATGACGCTACTACCTGGTGATTTAGTGCTTACAGGTACGCCGGAGGGTGTAAGTGCTTTGCATCCAGGCGATCGCGTCCGTGTAGAAATTGAAGGTATCGGTCGCCTGGAAAACACCGTAGCGACCCGTTAACTTCTAACGCACTTGCATATACACTGCATCAGATATCGCTGGAATTTCTGCATAACGTCCGCTTACAGACTGGATGACTGAATATGCGACTGCTCCCACTATGCCGATAAAAATGGTGGTCGATAGGGTTTGGATGGCAAAACCACCAGATGGAACTAGTCCTACAACATCAGTTAGGATGCTAAACAAAAAGATTATGATGTCCAAAAGAATTGCTTGCATGGTGTTGAAACGAATAAAGTGACTAATTTTTTCGTTTCTTACTACCAGCAAAAATAAAGCAAAGAAAATAATCATTCCTGCATAACGCACGCCGTAGTAAATTCTCAACAATGGCAGAAGCGGTAGAAACAGTAGTTGTAATGGTGGAAACTCTGAGAGCAAATATCTACCAAATACAAAAACTTCAATTAGAGGAAGCAAATAAGGCAAGGAAGCAAAAATCCGATCTGAAACTGTTGTAGACCCGCGCCAAGACATTATGCGTTCTCCTGTCGTTAAATTTTAATAGTTACTTGAGCTTAGGATAACGCAGTTACTTGGTCTTGCTGAGAAATTCAACTATTCTATATGGGCGATGCGAAAGCCCATCATACACTCATATTGGTCTGGCTGCTGTTGAGTAAGTTTGCGAATGGCTTGACCACAGCGCAGTTGACCCCCACGCCAACGGGGTTGACCGCTCCCGTCAGCAAGTAAACAAGACTGGCAAACTTGCTCAGGGGCAAGGATTTGCTCGTCCATTAAAATGACTAGCATCGAATCCCTCCTGTAAATCCTCATTGTCAACCCACATTTAACTCAAGGGAAGACGTGTTTTGTAGCGGTTCAAAGAGCCACTTCAGATAAATTGGATGCGTTTTGTGTGGTTAAGTGTTGTGATTTGCGCCTAACTTGGGCGATCGCAGAGGACACTTAAGAACCACATCCTACCTCTTTGCAGCAAAAATGTGGGCAATTACGATTCAATAACAATTCTCAAGTGAATTTAAATTTATTGTACGTTGTGTCTATTGCAAAGTGGGAATGTTAGTAAAAAATAATACAAAAGTTTTTGCCCTAAGTTGAGCAAAGACAACTAACGGTATCCATTGCATTCCTGTTAATTTAGCACTAGGATGTGTCAAACTTAATATTCAGAAAACAACAAAAGCTTTACACACAAGCAACACGGCGACTTATTGAAATTCCCTTGAGGTGAGTAGTTAAAGGGTGAGAAGTCAAGTCAGTAAAACTGAGTTAACTTGATAGCCATTTAAGTGAGGCATTTCTAAAATACTGAGGTAAACTTGCAAGCAAGTTAATCCACAATATTACTCAGCGGCTCGTCGGTCTGGGCATCACTTACAATGGAACACTGGCAATTTCTGATACAGAAACAAGGCGCTCGCTCGTGGCATATCCTAGAATCGCCAAATTTGGAAATTTTGGAAGGACAGTATAGAGTTTTGGCTCGTTCTAACCTTCTGAATACAGACGTGGAAGTGCGGGTAACTCACTCTTCAACTGAGGAAGTTCAACCAACGCGGCGAATTTTCAAGCGATCGCGTCGCACTAATTCAGAAGGCTTAATGCCGATAATTCCTTTTACCTACTTCCAACCGGGAGTTTGGGAGTTGCGGTGTTCCGGCGATTTGATGTCGGATCTGCTCGGTAAATCTTGGCAATACAGCGTGCAAGTGCAAGTCTTCTCACTGTTAGCAGAGAGAGAGCCGAGGAAAAATTTAGAATCAAATTCACCCGACAATCGCCCAGATAATGTTTCTGACAACTTGGAATGTAATGCTCCAACAGAAACTGCAATTACGTTATTTACATTTGAGAAAGCGATCGCTGTTTCTGAAGAATTGACAATTACAAATAGCAACCTTGCTACCACTGTTACGCCAGATGAAGGGAACTTGGAATCTAATGCTCCAACAGAAACTGTAACTGAGCTAGATAATGCGATCGCTGTTTCTGAAGAACTGGCAATTACTACAGATAGCAACCTTGTTACCACTGTTGCGTCAGATGAAACGGAAGAAGATGAAGATATAGTTATCGATCAGCCTGTAAGTCCTGTGTGGCTCAAAGGAGAGACAGCAGAGCAGATTTTACAAAATCTAATAGATTTAGCTTTACCCGCCTCTGAACTGTTGCCCAAAGATGAAAAGGTTACAGACTCTTCGGCAACACAACTACCGCCACCATTACTGCTAACTTTAAGTCAGGATAATTTCATTGCTCGTTGGGGACAAGCTCTTATAATTAACGGGTACATAGAATTCCAAGAAAAGACAAATATAGATTGGGGTGAAACATTATCTCCAAAAAGCTTGCAGGCGCTTGAAGTAGAAATTGAACTGCGATCGCCCAAGAATTCGAAAATCTTGACCAAAGTACGGCAACCCTTATCAGATAAAGAGTTGCCCTTTACAATTAATACCTCAATTGATATTCCTGCTGATTGTGAATCCAAGCTAATTTTGGCAGATATCAGCTTGTATGGTAAATTCGCCAATGCTGGCGAAGTCATGCCGTTAGCCAGCCAGTCCTTCACCATTACAGCAGATGTAACAGAATTACTGGCAATCACAGCCGCAGCAAAATCCAGTACATCTTTAAATGACCCCGTAACATTATCGGACTCATCTGCTGCTCTCGCAGTAACAGAGACACCTGTTAAGCTCGATTTGAAACTATTAAATCTGGTCAAGACTCCAAAAACAGACCAGTCTCAGATAGTTAATCCATCCCCAAACACACCTCTACCACCGCAAATTAACCTGCAAGTTCTGCGAGAAGCTAACCTGCGGACATCTAAGCTCAAGAATTCAAGCATTTCTTTGCCTCAATTACCGAAACTGCCCCCTATTCAAAGTGATGCCAACATTCCCACAGATGTTGTTGCAGAACCACAGACACAGGAAAAGCTTGTAGAAAAGGATTCTACTATAGCCACCATCAACTTGGAGCAGTTGGTCATTAGGCAACGTCGAATGCCAATAATCGAGACTACTTTGCCATACTTGAAACGGCTACAAACTCTGCCAGATGATGCCGAAGAAAAAGTAGAAAATAATGTTCCTCCAGATGCATTGGAAGTTAAAGCGGCTGAAGACTTGCCAAAGTTGGACGCAACTGTGGCTGAAGATGAAAATACACCTGAATTAGTAGTAGGTGATGCACAATTCGACGAAGAATCTGTTTCTGAAGTCGAAGCCCCACAAAATGCACAATTCGACGAAGAATCTGTTGCTGAAGTCAAAACTCCCCAAAATGCACAATTAATTACAACAGAAAACCTTTATTCATCTCCCCTGCTCAGAAAGTGGATGCAGAGCCAAGGATATTCTTTGCCTGAATCTATCAACGATCTGCAACCTCAAGATTACAATAACTATGTTCCAGCACAGCAGATACCCCTTCCTCCTAGTGCAGAAAATGCGAATATTGATGTTAATTTGCCGTTAGACCTAGATGCCAACACGGAGAATAATCTGAGCGAAGGTTGGAGCAGTTCACAACTTCTCCTGACTGAAACGCGCAAGGGACAAGAGACATGGGAAGAAGTCGAAGGGTTGGCTTCTGAATTGGAGAACTTTGGGGAAGATATAGACACAGCGCAGGAAATGGAACTGGGGATTAAAGAAGATACGGAAATAGAAAAAGTCCTAGAAGAACCAACAATCTCATCGGCTCTGTTAACACAAGTACCGCCCCCTCCTCCTCCGATAAAAATAAATATAGCGTCAGCTTGGTTGGCGCAAGAAATAGTTGTAGATGATACAGATAGCGAACTAGAAGGCGATACAACTGAGAGTTACACCTTTGAAGAAAAAGAGCAACCACTGTTATATTCATCTTCTTCCTTACCTATAATTGCGGCAGCCACTGAGCCTTTGCCAATTCCACATTTGTATGTGCCAGAAGGCGAATTAATTGCTGGTAAGTCTGTCATAGTGCGCGTAGTGCTGCCAGAAGTACCTCTGCAAGTTGTTGTCAAGTTATGGCTTGAAGATTATCAAACTCGCTACTTACTAGATGGCCCCCATTTGTTGACAAATTTACTTCCTAATGCATCGGGAGGGTTGGAAGTGACGACACAATTAAACATTCCCTTTGGCTGTTTGGAAATTCGTTTAGGAGCGATCGCACTCGATCTGACAACCCAACACGAGAGTCACAAAGTCACAATAGTGCGAACTGTAATTCCTCCAGACTTGCCAAGCTTGCAGCTAGATGAACTCCTGGGTATGTAAACTCAGGTATGAGGGGCATTAAGCATTGGGCATTGGGCATTAGGAGTGCTGTTAGCGTCAGCGGGGCGTTTAGCCCGTGCTGAGTTAGGAGTTAAGAGTAGAGACGCGATTAATCGCGTCTGTACAAGAGTTAGGAGTTTTGTTTACCCTCTTGTCCTCTTGTCCCCCTATCTCCCTCAT
>CAXUOL010000540.1:0-5113 GCA_964252435.1 uncultured Nostoc sp. | reverse complement strand
CGTCAACTACTAAAACCTTCGGCGGATCTAAATCAAACCCATTCACTTTAGAACCCTTGGCTTGTAGTGTTCTAGAGACCAATGAATCATCACCACAATTAACATCAGATTTTATCCAAGAAGACATTGCATGCCTATCTTCAAGCATAAGGTCTCCTTGAGATAAGCCTAAAGAATAACCCTCCGCATTTTGCGATTCTACGGCATGATTTGCACCGATACTCTTCACTGTGCTAATGGGGTTTGACCCATTAACAATTTTTTCTGTAAAGTCTATATGGTTGGATTTCCATTGAATCACAAAGGCACTCCAAGTTTTTGCACAAGTTAGTTAACAGTGTCAGATTTTAAAAAAAAATTTAATATTTGACGGTATCTGAGTCAGAGTTTCGATATGGATTATGCATGATGTCAAGCTGCCGATGGAATTTTTCGCAGCATGTATCTTTTCTGTTACGAACAAGGTGTATCTTGTTGTCAAATTTTTTGCTTCTAATTCCAGTATGATAAATTCTCACAAATGTTAAATCAGGTTTTTTACGGAGATTTTTTAGCCTTGTGGCGTCAGAAAGCGTTATAATTGACTGCTTTATATCGAGATATCGGATTTTGAGTTTCAAGTCTTTATAGTAATCATTAGATATAAATGTTTTTATTCAGTTATAACAATACCCAAGTACTGTTAAAGAGTATGTTATATTGAATACTAACATATAGATAAGCTACTTGGCTCGTAAAAACTCGTTGAATTAGGCTTGCAGTCCATTGGCGTAGCATATTGTATGATATTGCAATCAAACTACAAACTAGTTCCCATAAAATCCGTGCCTTGTGTTCCCAATAGCCACCTTTTTCGCCAATGGGAGGCAGGTTCCAGGCAAGAGGTTTGTTGCTCTTGTTGTCGCCGCCTGACTATGACTTCGGTTGAATCGCTCAATTGAGGATCGCGATAGGGAATAGCAGCACGAGTTAGCAAGTGTTCTTTTTCAACTTCTGAAAGGGTAGTGAGTGGGGAGTGGTCTTTAGACTCAGCATTTTTAGAATGTGTTGCCACGGTACCAGGCGATCGCCTTCCTACGGGTGGGGTAGAACCTATCACCAAGCCAGCAGACAAAAGTGCTGTGCGTACAGCCGCAGCACAAGAATAGGTGGCTAATAAACCATCTGGATGTAAGCACAATGACAGCTGTTTAATAAATTCAACAGTCCATAATTGAGGACACTGTGGTGGTGAAAAGGGATCGAGGAAAATTGTATCTGCCCAGAAACCCGACTGACGTACTAGCGTTATCGTAGTTCTAGCATCGCCAATTAGTAGCTTCGCTTTCAGGCAAGGTGTTTGTACTTGATGCTCAAAAGCTAGCTTTTTTAAAATTTCAATATAGTTACAGTTCCAATTGTCGAACAAATGATGAGCGATCGCCGCTTGTGGCACTGTTGAATTCACTTCTAAACCGATTACTTCAACACAACAACTAGGATTCACTGCCCAAATTGTTTGCAAAGCAGCAGCTGTGTTATATCCTAGACCATAACAAATATCTAATAGTCTCAAGATCGGTTTTTGCGCTGCTGTAGCCAGTTGAGTTGGTTCCACAAACTTGCAAAAACTTTCCTGCGTAGCTCCATAATGGCTGTGAAAAGATTCACTAAACTCTTGAAAGACAAAGGTGAAAGAACCATCTGCTGTTAACTTAGGTATAAAATTCTCTAAGTCTGACATCTTACAAAAAAACTAAATAATCACAAATCCCTTTCAGGAGTACTGAGTGCTGTTAGCGGTAGCTGGACGTTGAGCCAGTGCTGGGTGGGAAATCTAACTTATTTACTCAGAACTCCCAAAAGAGAAACTTTTTTACCCAATGCCCAATGCCCCATGCCCAATCCCCAATTTGTTGTTTCGCCAGCTTGGCTGTTTGAACATCTAGAAGATCCGCAAGTCGTTATTGTGGATTGTCGCTTTTCTTTAGCCGATCCACAACTAGGACAACAACAGTATCAAACAAGTCATATAGAAGGGTCATATTATCTAGATTTGAATCAGGATCTTTCTAGTCCAGTGGGTAAGCATGGCGGGAGACATCCTTTACCTAACCCTAATGATATAGCTAACAAATTGGCAGCGATTGGGGTAAATTACCAAAAAAGTTTAGTTGTAGCTTATGATGATTCGCGCTTTGCCTTTGCGGCTCGTCTATGGTGGCTGTTGCGCTATCTAGGACATGAGCAAGTAGCAGTACTGGATGGCGGCTTGGTTGGATGGCAAAAAGCTGGATATTCTGTTACAGATGTTATTCCTCCCCCCCGGATGGGTATGTTTGTAGCTCAAGTACAAACACAAAAGGTGGTAGATATTACAGCGGTGAAAAGCCGGAAAGATAGCCACGAGGTAGTATTGGTAGATTCAAGAGAGAGCGATCGCTACCGAGGCGAACGAGAGCCAATCGATCGAATTGCCGGGCATATTCCTGGTGCAGTCAACTATCCTTGGCAAGAAGTTACAGACTCTTCCGGCTACCTACTGCCTCCAGAAGAACAACGGCGTCGGTGGGAAAAGCTAGAAACAGCCGCAGAAATATTGGTATATTGCGGTTCTGGCGTTACTGCTTGTGTGAATTTACTTTCTTTAGAATTAGCTGGTATTAGCAAGGGTAAACTTTATGCTGGTAGCTGGAGTGATTGGATTTCCTATTTATAGTTAGGAGTTAGGAGTGAGAAGTTAAGAATTAAAACTCCAAACTCCAAACTCCAAACTCCAAACTCCAAACTCCAAACTCCTAACTCTTAACTCCTAACTCTCAACTCCTAACTCTTCTCAAAACCGACCTAATTGCAAACCATAATTAATACTGAAGAACCAGCCATCAAAATCAATGTTTTCGGCGGTTGAACTACCTAAACTTACTCCAGCCTGGACATTCATATAAATGGTATCGGATATTCGGTAATTTAAGTGTCCGAATAGCCGATAAAATTCGTCTTCTCGATCGCGCTGTGTAAAGTCTGATAAACTCATTTGGTAGTCAATACCAACCTGGAGAGGCTTTTGCAAGTAGTAGTTCAGAGACACCCAAAATGAATTGATTATCCGATTACGACTTTGGGGGTCGGCAAAATTTACACTCAATTCGTAGAAGCTATCTAGGGTTAATCTTGAAGTTAGGGGATCTCGGCGTCCCAAAGACAGTTGTAGGGAATTTTCATTTAAAAAGCGATCGCCTGCTTTGAAGCTATCGAAGCGATCGCTGCTGTTGGCATAAAATAACTGTTGATTGCTCCAACTGATTTCTCCGTACATTCGTTGGGATAGCTGCTGGTAAATACTGAGATTGAATCTCACCTGGTTGTAATGATATTGTGACTGGTTTATATAACGAATCAGATTGCCATCAATTGAGCCATTTACAAAAGTCTTAGATCCCAAAGGAAAATATGTAGAGGCTAGTGTCAGTCCAGAAATAATTAAACCATCTTCGATGGGACTATCATTTGAGGAAAAAATGTTACTCGTCTGGAAGTAGCCGACACGTCCTTGTAGATAGCCGATAGGTTTAAACTGAGGTACGGGTTGTTCTGTCGGTGGTGGTAGCTGTTGTTCTAGAGGTCGTAACCGCACCCGCAACCCCAATTCGCGATCGCTATTAGATTCAAACGGTTGTTTTGGCGATCGTAGGAGTTCTATCAACCTCTCTAGCCTTTGGGAATACTCTATCTCAGGTAAATTTAATAGTTGCTCTTTTGAGTCTGAAGGAGATATGGGCACATTATTTGGCTGCGATTCTAGCTGTGGCGGGTCATTTTGCTTTTGAGTATCTGTAGGTTCTTCGGTTTTATCTGGGATTTGAGTAGTTTCTGGTGTTTGCTGTACCAGATTTAACGGCATCCGAGAATCTAAAGTACGTGACTCACTCGACAGCTTGCACAAAGAGTTAATTGCCTTTTGCTCCAATTTATGACATAACTGCTCATGAGTTACCTGTGTAGTTGCTAAATTATTAGGATGCCAAACATCTGTAATTGCAGATTCTGTCGCATTTACTCTAATGCAACACCAGGTTCCACCACTGGACGTTAACAAAATACAAAAAAACAAATTTTTCCAGTTCTTGAGTCGCATCTGGTTAGATCGCATTGATTGCGTTTGGCAAATGTAGACCGACAAGCTGTATCGGAAGTTCCGACTACAAAGATACAGTTGATTGCATCTATTTTAGCTTTGTAGGTATATACTGAAACTACAAACTAAAATTGTTGCTTTTCGGATTTTTCCCAGATTTTTTTGTAAAACTGAGAGGCTCCGATAAAATTGCTGCTTAAATTTTAGTGAAATACAGCCAGTGGGTAATTTCACAACAAATCTTTAGCAAGTTATTCTCCCCCATAATTAATGATCCTCTGGCTGAACTGATTATAAAGGATTATATGTAATGTACTTATCATTTAATTATTTATATCAAATACTAACTTTTAAATCTACTACAGACTTTATTGCATACAATTTCAGTCTCGGAAGGAAAACTTAAATAAACCAAATGCATATAGATAATAATCCAATTTGAATCATGAAATTGCTTACGTAGAGAAGAAACAGGTAGACAGGAACAAAAGTAAATAATAGATGTGTACTGAGTTTTTCCAAAATCAAATATGAGTAATTTATTTCACTTATTATCTATTTTATGCATTAAATCTAAATTAAAATTTAAACTAATTTACCTAAAAAAACTCTTACAACAATTAGCATTAGCTTAAACTTTAATTTTTATGATATTAGTTGAAGGTCAAAATTTATCAAACTATGTTTTATAAATCGTTTCCATTATTAGTGATTGGTTTATGGGGAGTTATAGTACTGCCTCTGCCAAATCGGGTAAGCGCTGCAACTCCTCTAACGCGAGCAGAGATTCAGAACCTCCGCAACATCGTACAACTGATACCCAAAGATAAATTGAAGAAACGTCCTGCACGCAAATTAGATGCAATGACTCCTGGGGACGGGTTGTCAACTGGTCGAGCTTCCCTAGCGGATTTGCGTTTTAATGATGGCTCTTTGGCACGAGTTGGAGAACAGGCGTTATTTCAATTTTTGCCGAAGACTCGTGACTTTAAACTG
>CAXUOL010000539.1:0-5124 GCA_964252435.1 uncultured Nostoc sp. | reverse complement strand
ACTCCTAACTCCTAACTCCTAACCCCAAACTCCAAACCCCAAGCTCCAAACTCCTAATTAATAAAAATGTCTTTAGATACTCACTATCCCTTAAATTTATCAATCGATGCTCCGCCATTGCGTGTGTTAATTGTTGAAGACGATCCAATGATGCAGCTGGGATTAGAACAATCGTTAATGGCTCATCCTCAGTTGGAGATTGTTGGACAAGCTGAAGATGGTTATTTGGGAGTTCAAGCAGCACTGCAACTGAAACCTGATTTGGTGGTTATGGATATTGGATTGCCGCGATTAGATGGTATTGCTGCAACACAGCAAATTAAAGCGGCGCTACCTGCAACTCATGTAGTGATGTTGACATCTCATCAAACAGAGACAGAAATTATTGCGGCACTATCTAGTGGTGCAGATGCATATTGTATCAAAGGTGCAAGTGTAGAACGATTGTTAAGTGCGATCGCAGCCGCAGTCGATGGTGCAGCCTATCTCGATCCTCAAATTGCACGGCGAGTAATTGATAATCTCAAACCGCCTTCACCCACCACCAACAACGCCAACTTATCTGGGCGCGAGTTAGAAGTGTTAAAGCTGATGGTAGACGGCTTGAGTAACCCAGAGATTGCCGAAAAACTCTATCTCAGTCCCAACACCATCAAAACTCACGTCCGGGGGATTATGAATAAATTAGCAGTGGACGATCGCGTGCAAGCAGCAGTCGTTGCATTGCGTTCTGGTTTGGTTTGATTATCTTATCTGGTGATCGCCGCACCTTTCGCTTTCAAGTTAGCACGAATTTTAATCCCATTTATAAGTAGAGGCGTACATATATATGTACGCCTCTATAGCCGATTAATTTGTTGCCAAGATGTTTGAAAAATAGTCTACCTCAATGCATTTCAGTTAAAAGAGTTTGAGAATTCATTAGGGTCTACATTAGCAGGAAATAATAAAATTTCCTTGCCTTCTAAACTTGCCTTATGGTGAAGCAAAATTGCCTTTTCCAAAGAACAATATTTAATTGGAACCCATCTGTCGCTATAAAAGTAGACAGTTACTCGGCTCATTGCATACTCTTTCAACAGCAGTGGAAGAGACCAGGACGAGTCCACAGTTTGAACCTTACCTGTTAAGTCCATGCTTTGAACCTCAGTTGTTAAGTATATTTACTTTCACTGATCGCAATGATTTAAAGGAACTATCATAAGTAATAATAATCTGTCTTAACAGTACATCTTTAGATAAAAGTTGAAATAATTAAAACTGACCTCATGCCCTTAGTGCTAAATGCGATCGCTACTTCTTGTGTCTCAGTAGCTTGGGTTATATCTACAGCATAACCCCCTGCAATAGTCGTTACTGAGATTGCCATTGCAAGAATAAGAAGCAGAAATTTGATAGAAGAGTGCGATCGCATAACCTACTTTTATTAAGTAGGTGGGCGTAAATATTTGTCGTTGGGATCAGGCAGGAGGCAGTCCCGATGAAAAAATTTCACCGCCAAGCATGAAAATCTGGCTTTTCCCTACACCCTACACCCCACACCCCTACACCCACTTTCAAGTCAGGAGAGAAGAGGGTTTTAGCCTCGTTCATTTTTGTTAACATAGTTTGGTTTTATTCTGCCGACCCACTTACAGCTATTTATCTAAAAATAGCTGTAAACTTTATGCATCTAACTCTTAACGAATGTCCACTCTAGTACCTTGATAGGGGCTTCTTGTAGTGCTTTAGTTAATGCGTTGCTGCTCTGAAATTTCACCTGAGAGAGGTCACAAGCTTCGACGTTGACCGTGAATTTATCGTCCTGGAAGGGCCAGGGTTTGACAACAACCAAGTTATCACTGCGCTGCATGATGTCATAGCGCTCACCTTCAGGGCCTTTGCTAATTTCTAAAAACCGTTCATCGTCAGGTAGTTCTTGCTGACAGAGAATAAGTGAAAGGCGATCGCACCATTGCATAAATGCATAGGCTGCATCAACTTCCTCCTTTTTGATGCCCAATTCTTTACGCCAACGTTGCTGATTTTGAAGTTGCTCATCTAAAAGTTTGTCTAATTTTGAAGACTTACCCCGGCTTGGCTCATTTAAACGGCTGATGTGCATAGAAATTAATAGAGCCACCCATCGTCCACGGTAAAGGGCATTCTTTGCCAAATTAGCCAATTTATCGGCACTAGCATCTACATCGACATTTGTGGAGAGAGTGAAGTCCTTTGGCACACCCGCTTCAGTCAGAATATCTTCTTCCCACTCTTTTTCTAGGTCATCATGATGAGAAATTGCAGCTATTGTTTCACATAATCTTACTGGCGCATCTTTACGTTGCCATTGTCCCGCTAGTTGAGCTGCTAATAAAGCATGGGCACGATGATAAATGACTTCCCAACCATTTGGTGTAGCGTTGACAATCACAAGTTAATCTCCTGATGCTGAGTTTTGATTTTGAGTTGAATTAATTTCTGAAGTCAGAAATGTCGGGGTAGAAATTGAAGCAGCGATCGCTCTAACTTTTTCAGTATGGCTGAATATTTCTAACTATAGCTATTTTCAATTGATTGTAATAGCCAAATACTCAGCGAGAATTCCCGACTTCTTAGAAAAGCCGGGAAATTTTTTTGCTTACTAGATGTAGCTAAACAGTCCAAAAATTGCTAAATAAGGTGGGCTGTTTCCTCATAAGATGATTGGCATTTTTTCAGAATTCCCCAAAATCTCTTTGTTCAAAATCAACCTATACTCTAACTGCAACCTATACAATTAAGAGTGGCTTTCTAGCGGATTAGCAATATATTTGAATGTTGGCTCAGAATTCCAAGGACCACGCTCATCTTTACCATCTCCGTTTGTAGATAGATTGTAGTAGAGAGCAACAGTTTCATCTGGCTTAATATTACCAAAGAATGGATCTGTCAACTTACCTAGCGAATCTAGAGCTTTCATAAACATCTGAGTATGAGAAATTTCTCGTGTTAACAGATGGACTAAAGTCTCTTGTGTTCCTTTGTCAGTTGCCAACTTGATCAATGATTCGTAAGTTTGACGAGCGCCAGCTTCTGCTGCGACGTTAGCTCTTAAATCACGTACTACATCTCCACCCTCATTCAAATAACTTGCAGTCCAAGCATTACCTTGGCTATCTAGAAAATGAGGCCCAATTCCTCGGACTGCAAAAAGAGTACTCTTGTAAGCCTCTGTTTGATCTACATTTTTAGTATGAGCCTCAATGAGTTTGCCAACCATTTCTAAATGGCCGAACTCCTCGAGCGCAATGTCTTGGAGCATATCTTTAATACCAGCATTTTCGACATGGAATGATTGAACCCAATATTGAAGTGCTGCACTAAGTTCTCCAGTAGCTCCGCCAAACTGCTCTAGAAGTAACTGAGCAAAACGAGGGTTTGGTTCACTAATGTTAACTGCATGAATAGGCTCTTTCTTGTGAAAAAACATAGATTTACACTTCCCAAAATTATGATGTTACAGAAAGAATCGGCTATTTTATTGTCTTTTAGTTTTTCCAGAAAAAGCTAATCTAATCTTTAATAGCTTCTCAAATTGGTGAACTAGAAAGACTGATAAAATACAGTATTCATGTGAGTGTTGATAACTGCCAATCAGCGATTATGCATTCCTGCTTCTTCTGATTAATCCCCATAGATAAATAGCAACAATTGCACCAAGCACAGCTACTAAAATACCAGGGAGAGTTAAACCAGCGCCAGCCGAAGTAATTTGCAGAGTTCCTGTTCGTAGCAAGGTAAACAGACTTCCACCGACGAAAGCACCAATAATACCCAAAATCATTGTGGAGAGAATTCCACCACCTTGATAGCCAGGATAAATAGTTTTAGCAATCGCACCTGCCAAAAGTCCTAAAACTATCTAAGCAATAATACTCATAACCGCCTCAACAATCTCGCTTATATCTAAGCTATCAACTCTAATTTCAAATTCTTTCTACCAGATGGGGTAAATGCTAAATCCAAAAGTTATACAAAATAATTTACATCCAAATTGGATGAGAATTGGCATTTTTACATTTTAATATTAAACGCAAGTTTTTGCATATTTAAGTTAGAAGTTCTTAAAAATATATAGTCCTAGACATAATTATTGTCTGCAAAACTAAATGTTATTTTACTAATCAATCTATTCTCTTTTATATCTATCTTAAGATATAAAGTTCGTATCTAACTTTTTGGGGATGTATTAAAAATATTTATTCATAAAAATTTTGGAAATTTTAGTTATAATTCATCATTAATTATCTTATATCAATAATTAACCAAGCTTTTTGCACATTTTTTATTTAACAAGTTTATTTAAATTGTCTTTTGACTGCCTATCACGCTTGTACTGCGCTTCATGCACCATGCAAATAAGTTCAAAAATAATAGGACTTACGCAAGAACTCTCTGAAACTCTTATTTCTCCGTGCCCTCTGCGTTCTCTGCGGTTCGATTTTTCGTTACCTGTGCGTAAGTTATGAATAAAATCGGATTACTATAGTCTTAATAATATCCCCTCAACTTTTATTTTTAAGGTAGATTGAGGGGATAATATGTGGTAAAAACTTGCAGAAGCGATATCAAATAGCGCGGGAAAACTTTGTCTCTTGCGTTCTTGTATGAGTATCAAAGATGACGGCAATGTTTCTTACTAATAATCTACCGATGTCAGTAATTTGGATCTGATTTTTTGATAAACTTACTAGACCATCAGCTTCTAGTGGTTTTAACGCCTCTAGTTCTTCAGAGAAATATTCATCAAAACTGATATGATATTTGTTTTCAATATCTTGCTTATGAAGCTGGAAATGAGACATAATACCCATAATCACATCCCGTCTAATAATATCATTATGAGTGAGTTTGATACCTTTACTAACAGGTAAATTACCTGTTGCCAGTGTCTGATAATAATCCTTTAACTCCTTGTGGTTTTGAGTATAAGCATCTTCTAACATACTGATGGATGTGGCTCCAAAACCAAATAATTCTGTCTCAGCGTGGGTAGTGTAGCCCTGAAAATTGCGCTTAAGAGTGCCATTACGTTGAGCGATCGCTAATTCGTCATTAGTTTTAGCAAAATGATCCATCCCAATAAATAGATATTGGTTATTC
>CAXUOL010000538.1:0-5140 GCA_964252435.1 uncultured Nostoc sp. | reverse complement strand
AACTCCAAACTCCTAACTCCAAACTCCTAACTCCAAACTCCTAACTCCTAACTCCAAACTCCTAACTCCTGTTAGCAAAGTCATTGCGGCGATTTAAGCTCATCTCCCGACTAAAGTACGAGGGATTTCACTTTTTTGACCGCAACACTCAAAAATTCCTGCAAATAATCGAGAGAGAACTTTACACTCGTCCTACCTGCCACTACCACGTTCGCCACTGTCAGTTACTAACATTGTTATCTCAACCCAAACAAAAATATTTAATCAGCTTTTCTTCAATAGAAAACTGGTGGTCAGTTTTGCTGACACCTGTCCCTATAAATTTAGGAAAGTTCGCAACACACTGGCTTTCTTTAAGAGGGAGACTATTTTTTCCTTCACTCCCTTAAATTCAGGCGGGTTTATATTATCCGAATAGTATTGAACTTAAAGTGGTTCTTAACTAAACGGGATATAGGCATCTACTAGTTTTATTGCTGTAATAAGCAGTTAAAAACTGATTTAGATGGTTGGTATACGAATCAAGCAAGTGTAAATAAACTAATAAACTGTTGTTGGGTTCAATGAGAGTTTTGAGAGAACTGAGTCGGCTTCGATTGAACCCGATTAGTTCCCTACTGTGGTTCAAAAAAGGAATCTAGATTATTTAGCAGTGAATGCTAGTAAAAAAAGTTAAGTAATCATGAGTTTTTGTATAATTTTAACTTTTCTTACACTTAGTATTCCCAAGTTAAGTTCATAATCTATACAAAAAAATAAAGTATTTTATAAATTTACAAAATTAGTTTTAATAATTTTAACTAGCAATAAATTCTTATACTCACATCTGTAATTAGCCCCAATTTCAAGAAAATTTTAACTAAAATATCTCGTATTTATACATATTTTATCTAGAAATACAAGATGTATTAAGTAAGTTGGCATGAAAAAACCAAACCATGTAAAGATACAGGGTCTTGTCTGTGTAGTCAACTTTTTGCTACATCTATTACTTCATAATTGAGCAAAAATGCTTAATCGAAGATTAAGCATTTTTGCAATGGGTAGAGTTATTTGTCCAACAAGTGCGACTTTCCTTAGAAACAAGGCAGAAGGCAGTCCCGATGAAAAAATTTCAAAAGCCTTGCATGAAAATCTGGCTTTCCCCTACACCCCACACCCTTACACCCCTAAACCCACTTTCAAGTCAGAAGGCAGAAGGAAAGAGGATTTGACTTGTTTCTTCCATCCATAACGGAAGCGATCGCGTCCGTAAACAGCTTATATCATGTCCGGTTAAAGACTTATCATGATTGTCCGCTCCAAGAGCAGAGGTGCAGAGGGGAGGGGTTTTTGTTGCTCTTCTGCATAGAGAAAGGTAATTATAACTAATTAGCCGGACATGATATTAGCTAGTCGAAGTTGCTGTCGTTACAAATCTTCATAAAAGTTCTATTCCGATATATCGGAATATATCGCTATATATCGTATATTAGAGAAAGTTGATTTGAGATTCATTTATGTTTAGACATTTTCGGTCACGTTTTGGCGCACCTGCATGGGCAGGAGTTAGCGAAGAGGATTCATTGCTTGTCAGGTCTTGGTTTGGACATGGCAAACATCAGGGTAGACATCATGAGAAACACTTTGGCAATGAAATGTTTGGTCGTGGTTGGGGAGATGAATACCGGACTCGTCGGGGTGACATCAAGTTCATTCTGCTGGAATTATTATCTGAGCATCCTAGTCATGGTTACGACCTGATTAAAGAGATGGAAACTCGTTATGGTGGTTTCCGTCGTCTCAGTCCTGGCTCAGTGTATCCAACACTCCAATTGCTGGAAGAGGGTGGTTATCTCAAGAGCGCACAGGAAGGGGGCAAGCGGATTTATACGATTACGGATGAGGGTAAACAATTATTGGCAGAACGTGCCCAACAAGAACCTTCAGATACTCCTTGGGATACCTTCAAAAGTTTTGTTACAGGTAAGCCCCAAGAGTTTATTGAGTTGCGGAATGCCGCTACAGAGTTAGCTGCTGCGGTGGTGCAGGTTGCTCGTAGTGGCAATATGGAGCGGATAAATCGGGTGCGGGAGCTTTTAGAGCAAGTTAAACGGGAAATTTACGCGATTCTGGCTGAAAAATAAGTATAGGCTCGTAGTAAGGACTTTAGTCCTTATTTTCTAAGCACTTTAGTGCTTACTACAAACCCTCTAGTAGTTTGCCTACGCTGTTAATTGCATTAGCGTTCGCTGTCCAACATCTGCATTTGATGTTCATCATAACGAGTGCCTGCGATCGCAGATGCGGGAATTGCTGCTTCAATCCGGGTTAAGTCCTCTGGGGATAGGTTCACATCCAGAGCCGCCAACGATTCGGAAAGTTGGGTGCGCTTGCGTGCGCCGATGACCGGCACAATATTTATGCCTTTTGCAAGTACCCAAGCAATAGCCAACTGCGAAGGAAAAACTCCTTTCTCGGCAGCAATTTGCTTTAGTTCTTCGATCAGGCGTTGGTTCTGAGCAAGGTTTTCTTTGCTGAAGCGTGGTAAGTAGGCACGGAAGTCTCCCTGTGTGGCTGGAGTAGAGCCACTCAGTAGCCCTCGTGACAGCACACCATAAGCAGTTACACCAATACCAAGTTCTTCTAGTATAGGAAAAATCTCACTCTCAGGACTACGGCTAATCAGGGAGTACTCGATTTGTAGGTCACTGATGGGGTGAATGGCGTGGGCGCGGCGGATAGTGTCCGCTCCCACCTCCGATAGCCCGATATGTCGGACGTAGCCAGCCGTGACTAGCTCGGCGATCGCACCGATGGTGTCTTCAATGGGAACTTGCGGGTCTAATCGAGCTGGGCGGTAGATGTCAATGTGGTCTACTCCCAATCGGGTAAGACTATAAGCGACAAAGTTTTTCACTGAAGAGGGACGCGAATCTGTACCAATCCATCCGCCATCGGGAGTACGTAAAGCGCCGAATTTTACCGAAATCAGGGCTTTGTCTCGACGATCCTTGATTGCCCGACCAATTAGTATCTCATTGTGTCCGCTGCCATAAAAATCGCCAGTATCCAATAATGTAATCCCGTGGTCGAGAGCTGCCTGGATAGTTGCAATGCTTTCGTTTTCGTCTGCTGCACCGTACATACCGGACATACCCATACATCCGAGAGCTAGGGGAAAAACAGTTAGACCTTTAGAACCAAGTTGGCGAGGTTGAATTTTATTTTGGGTAGTCATATAGCACTTCTGTGTTGTTTTACTGCTAGGTTAGGTTGAAAATTCTCCGCATCTTTGCGTAACTAGACGCTGGCTGTGGGGCGGACGATAATCTCATTCACATCAACCTCATCCGGTTGCTCAATTGCAAAGGCGATCGCTCTGGCGATCGCTTCGGCTGGAAGGGCAATCTTACGGAATTCCTGCATACCTTTGCCAGCTTCGGCGTCAGTAATGCTATCAGCTAGTTCCGACTCCGTTACACCAGGCGAAATGACTGTAACACGAATGTCAGTATTTTCCTGACGCAGCCCCTCCGAAATTGCCAACACCGCGAACTTAGTGGCTGAATAAACAGCGCAGGTTGGCCACACCGCGTGTCCGCCGATAGAGGAGAGGTTGACGAACTGGCCAAATCCCTGGCGTTTCATCAGTGGTAGCCCAGCAGCGATGCCATTGAGTACGCCACGGATGTTCACGTCAATCATCCAGTCCCATTCATCAACCTTCAGCACTTCTAGCTTCGAGAGCGGCATAACGCCTGCATTGTTGATGATGACATCAATGCGGCCAAATTTGCTCTGAGCAAATTCTACAAAGGCTTGGAAGTCGGCGCGATGAGTAACATCGAGGGTCTGATACTCCGCCGAGCCTCCCTCAGAGCGGATTGTAGCCACGAGGGTTTCTAGCCGTTCCGTGCGTCGTGCGCCCAGGATGACGTGGATGCCCTTACGAGCGAGTAGACGTGCTGTCGCCTCACCGATACCGCTGCTTGCGCCCGTAATTAGTACGACTTTCTGTTGGTTGGTGGTCATAAAACCGTATCTCCAAGTTGTTGTATTCTCTAGCACACTCTTAATCTAAGAGAGTCAAAGCTTGATGCGGTAATCTGAACCTGCAGAATTCTTGCCTAATCCTGCATTTTTCTTGATTGTTTATCATAAAAAGATAGGCTAACCTAAGCGGCTGAATAGATTGCGGCTGCCCTGAATGTTAGTTTCATAAAGGATTTCAAACGACATTATGGAACAGACTGTTAGAAAGCAGCAGTCCGAGCTAGCCGCTCTGATTGCACAGAACAGTAATGGAGATGGTGTCCATCCCACAGCGATCGAGCGGTTGTTCTTGTTTTGCTCCTCACAACCAACTGCGCCTCTTCATGCCCTGCATGAGCCTTCCCTGTGCATAGTCGCTCAGGGCAAGAAACAGGTAATGTTGGCAGACAATCTGTATGTTTATGGTCAAGACCAATATTTGGTAGTATCCATCGATCTGCCTATCGTCGGTCAAGTGATTGAAGCAACACCAACCGTTCCGTATCTATGCCTTCGGCTCGATTTAGATATGGGAGAACTCAGCACACTGATGATGGAGGCAAAACTAGACGCTACCGCCAACCAACCACTAAAACCGGGCTTGTCTATTAATCCTGTTAGCCCCCAACTGCTTGATGCCGCAATCCGACTTGTACGGTTGTTGGAAACGCCTCAAGATATTGCCATCCTTGCACCTTTGATTGTCCGAGAAATTCTCTACCGTTTGTTATCATGCGAACACAGTGCTAGATTGCGACAGATTGCTTTAGTCGATAAACAACTCCAAGCAATTAGCAGAGCGATCAACTGGCTTAAATGGAACTACGAAAAACCATTTCGGATCGATACGATCGCTCGTGAAGCGTGCATGAGTCCCTCGTCCCTTTATCATCACTTCAAGTCAGTCACCACCATGAGTCCTTTGCAATATCAAAAACAACTTAGGCTTCAACAAGCCCGTCGTCTGATGCTGGGGCAAGGTATGGATGCGGCAACGGCTAGTCATTACGTGGGTTATGAAAGTCCCTCACAATTCAGCCGTGAATACAGTCGGTTGTTTGGCGCACCACCCTTGCGTGATATGGCTCGGTTAAAAAGTGGAGTTTAGGGGCATGGGGCATGGGGA
>CAXUOL010000537.1:0-5148 GCA_964252435.1 uncultured Nostoc sp. | reverse complement strand
CCAGGTGTAATCAGGACTTGGCTAGCTTCCTACTTTCCGATTCAGTCTGAAGCCGATCAACCGATTAGCATCGGCGTTGTGGTAGTTGAAATCAGCGATCGCAAACGCGCTGAACAGATGTTAGAGTTGCAAGCAGTCATCACCCGCAACATGGCAGAAGGAATTTGCCTAGTTCGTGCTACAGATGGCGTATTTGTCTACGCCAATCCTAAATTCGAGCAGATGTTTGGCTATGAATCTGATGAATTAGTTGGTCAGCATGTATCGATTGTCAACTATGGTAATGAAAATAATACACCTGAAGATATTAGTCAGGCGATTTGCACTGCTATTTTGGAACACGGTGAAGTAACCTATGAAGTCCATAATATTAAAAAAGATGGCACTCCATTCTGGTGTAGCGCTACCACTTCCGTTTTTGAACATCCTGAGTATGGAAACGTCCTTGTTGCCATCCAACAAGATATTACCGAGCAAAAGCAAGCGAAGGAAAAAATCAAAGCCTCTCTAAAAGAAAAGGAAGTATTACTCAAAGAAATTCATCATCGTGTTAAGAACAATTTAGGAATTGTCAGCAGTTTGCTGCAAATGCAATGCAGACGAAGACAAGAGCCTGTGGTGACAGCTATTTTGCGCGATAGCCAAAACCGCATTGCTTCCATTGCTCTAGTTCATGAAAAACTATACCGTTCTGAAGACCTCGCTGATATTGATTTCGCTCAATACATTCCAGATTTAACAACTCATTTATTTGATTCTTATAATGTCAGTTCCAGCCAGATTCAACTCAATATTCAAGTTGATAATGCTAGTCTCGACATCGAAACCGCCATTCCTTGTGGCTTGATTATCAACGAACTGGTTTCCAATGCTTTGAAATACGCCTTTGTTGGTAATCGTGAAGGCAAAATTGAGGTTAAGTTTTATCAAGAATTTGAATCTACTTTGACACTCATTATTAGAGATAATGGTGTTGGCTTACCTGAAAATTTTGATACCAAAAAAGCTAAAACACTGGGCATAACCCTTGTCCAAGGTTTAGTCAAGCAGCTAAGGGGAAAGCTTGAAATTGACTCTCAACAGGGTACAGAGTTCAAAATTACTTTTATAAACAGTCGGTCATGAACATAATTGGCATACCATCAAACATGCAAACAAAGGAGACAGTTCGAGTCCTTGTTGTTGAAGATGAATACATCCTCGCCATAAACTTACAAGAAAGTTTAGAGTCTCTAGGATATGTTGTTTTAGATATCACCGATTCTGCCGAAGGGGCAATTGCAAAAGCAACTGAATTACGCCCAAACTTGATTTTAATGGATATCAGGTTACGGGGTGAAATTGACGGCATCCAGGCAGCAGGGCAAATTTGGCATCTTTTGCAAATTCCTGTTATTTACGTTACAGGTCACTCTGATAAATGTACTGTCGAGCGGGCAACATTGACATCTCCCTTTGGATATATTCTCAAGCCCATTAAGGAGCAAGAACTTTATGTTGCCATTCAAACCGCTCTCAATCACTACAATCGCGAGCAATTTTTGAGTTCTGTGCTTCGAGGAATGGGTGATGGAGTAATTGTAGTCGATACTAAATTAAATATTAAATATATCAATCAGGTAGCTGAAGCTCTAACAAAGTGGCAATGGAATGAAGCTAAAGACAAGATGTTAACTGAAGTTATCAAAATCATTGATGAACAAACTCAGCTACCAATAGAGAATCCAATTATTACAGCCCTCCAACAAGAAAATACTATATATTTAGGCAGTGGTGTCCTACTAATTGCTAGAGACGGGACAACTATACCAATAGCTGATAGTGCTACTTCCCTGAGAAATAACAGTGGTGTAATTACAGGAGCCGTATTGGTTTTCCGGGATGACACGCAACGACGGTTAACCGAAGAACGCAATCTCGCAGCTGAACGTGCCCAACAACTAGAAGTTCGAGTGGCAGAACTTCAACGCCTGAACCAATTAAAAGAGGATTTTCTGGCAACCACTTCTCATGAAATGCGAACGCCCTTGTCAAACATCAAAATGGCAATCTCTGTGCTAGAAAATATTCTCGATCGGCAGGGTATTTTAAATTCAAACACACTTTCTCCATCTGAATCTGTAGCCTGCTATTTAGGTATTGTGCGTGAACAGTGCGAACAAGAACTGGATTTGGTAGATAATTTGCTGCATCTACGAATGATTGATGCAGATGTCTATCCATTGGAATTAACTTCAATTCAACTCCAAAACTGGCTGCCTCACGTTGCCGAGTCTTTTCAAGAACGCGCTCAAGCTAGGCAACAGTCTTTTCAAGTTAGTGTTTATCCAGATTTACCACCTTTAGTTTCAGACTTGGCTAGCCTGACTGAAATTGTCTCAGAATTACTCAATAATGCTTGTAAATACACTCCGCCTGATGGACAGATTGTCTTAGACGTTCAGCTAATTTACATTACAAAAAGTTTGATAAATGAGGATGCTAAATTTGGTGTATTACATAATTTTCAAGTTCCTTATTTTCAAATCACAATTAGTAATTCTGGGGTGATAATTCCGAAAAAAGAACAATCTCGAATTTTTGAGCCGTTTTACCGGATTCCTGAAAGCGATGCCTACGGCAACCCGAAACGGGAACGCTGGCAACAGAGCGGCACAGGATTAGGTTTAACATTGGTTAAGAAGTTAGTAGAATATCTTCAAGGCACGATTGAAGTTACCAGTTCTCAGGGCTGGACAACGTTTACAGTTCAGCTACCTTTGAGTTTGTGATGGTGTTTGTCATTTGTCATTTGTCATTAGGTGTTGTAAATATTTATTGATTATATACCCATACATACCCATTAAGGGTAATATGGGTAGATGAAATTATCAGATTATGCAAAAAAGGCAGGAGTAAGTTATAAAACCGCACATCGTTGGTGGAAAGCTGGTCAGTTAAAGGGTTATCAAGTTCCCGCCACAGGGACGATTATTATTGAATCTGACGAGCCAGTAAAGCCTGAACCAATTGCTCTAATTTATGCCAGGGTTTCATCAGCAGAAGCAAAGCCTAATTTAGAACGCCAAGCGGCTAGGTTAACTGAATATGCGATCGCAAGAGGCTATCGCATTTATAAAGTGGTGAAGGAGATTGGTAGTGGGCTAAATGACAATAGAAAGCTTTTATCTAATGCTTTACAAGATGACAATTACAATATTTTGGTTGCAGAGCATCGGGATAGAGTTACTAGATTTGGTCTGAATTATATCAAGCTTTTGTTAGAGGCGACAGGTAAAAAGCTAGAAATCGTTAATGATGCTGAGAATTCCAAAGACGAATTGATGCAAGATTTAGTCTCAGTTATTACTTCATTCGTTCAGCGCATTTATGGATTAAGGAGGGCTAAACGTAAAACTGAAAGAATCATTGCGGAATTAAATGGTAATGGAGCGCAAAAATGAGATTGGTCGAACGCCATATTATTAAAACTAGCAATTCCTTTCATAAAGAAATAGATAATTTAGCATGGCGTTCAAAAAACTTGTACAACTATGCAAATTATTTGGTAAGGCAGTCATTTATTAATGAGGGTAAGTACCTGAATAATGCTGCCATATTTAATTTGGTAAAGCAACACGAGTCTTACGTGGCGCTGCCGCGCAAAGTTAGCAACCAAGTATTGATGGTTTTGCATCGAAATTGGAAATCATTCTTTGAGGCGCAGAAGGCATATAATCAAGACCCTTCTAAGTTCCTGGGTCGTCCTAAACTACCCAAATACAAAGATAAAACCAAAGGTAGGAATTTAGTAATTTACGAACTCGGTGCAATCTCAAAACTGTTACTTAGAAAAGGAATTATCAAATTATCTCAGACTAATATTGAGTTCCCGACTTCTGCAATTAATGTCAAGGAAGTTAGGCTTATTCCCAAGTGTGGACAGTACATCATTGAAGTTGTATACAACAAGGAGGCAATAGCACAACACGCTGTAGCTGGCTTGGTGGCAAGTATTGATATTGGGTTAGACAATTTAGCGGCGTTAACTTCAAACAAGCTTGGGTTTAAACCAGTCCTTGTTAATGGACGACCGTTAAAGTCAATCAACCAACAATACAACAAGGTAAAATCTTGTCTTCAGTCTCAACTCAAGAGCAACGCTAAGACTTCAATTCGGATTAACGCATTAACCTGTAAGCGTAATAATCGAGTTGATAATTACCTACATAATGCAAGCCGATGGATTATCAACCATTTAGTTAGTCATGGTATAGGGACACTAGTCATTGGGAAAAATGACTACTGGAAACAAGAAATTAATCTCGGTACAAAAACTAATCAGAACTTTGTTAGTATTCCTCATGCTCGATTTATTGAGCAGTTGCAATACAAAGCTGAACTAGTTGGTATAAACGTTTTGATTAATGAAGAGAGCTATACTAGCGCATCCTCGTTTTTGGATTTAGACCCAATTCCAGTTCACCAAAAAGGTCAAAAACATACATTTAGTGGCAAGCGAATAAAAAGGGCTTGGTACAAATCCGGTGATGGCAGACTTATCCATGCAGATGTTAATGCTAGCCTGAACATTGCAAGAAAGGTAATCCCAGCGACCTTTGGTTTAGGGATAGAGGGTATTGCAGTTTGCCCATTCCGAGTAACACCGGGAAAAGTTGCTTAAGGATATTTGTCCATAAAGTTACTAACTGTTGGTTATTAATTCTTCTCCTCCTGCCTCTCTCACTCACCGAAAGAGTTCAAACTACGTCAAAATCTAAATAAACGCGATCGCATCTTACCGACAATGCAGATTACCCAAAGTCTCCATACAGCGATTCTTGTAACTGACTTAGAACGCTCTGAACATTTTTATGGGAAAGTATTGGGATTATCCAAAATAGATCGTTCCCTAAACTACCCTGGTGCATGGTATCAAGTCGGCGACTATCAAATTCACTTGATAGTTGCAACCACTGTCCCCACGGAAAACCCGAACAAAAAATGGGGACGTAATCCCCACGTCGCCTTCACAGTAGCTGACTTAGACGCCGCTAAACAAGAATTCCTCAATCATAATTATCCCATTCAAGCCAGCGCCTCTGGTCGCGCTGCCCTGTTCACTCAAGACCCTGATGGGAATATTATCGAGTTGAGTCAGCAGTGAGC
>CAXUOL010000536.1:0-5176 GCA_964252435.1 uncultured Nostoc sp. | reverse complement strand
GCAACGTTGCTATCACCATTCAGAGTATTGTAAATTACACCTCCATTAGGCAAAGCTTGCTTAATTTTAGTGATAATTGGTGTAACTTCTGTATTGCCTAAAGGTAAATAATCTTCACCAACTGTTTTTCCGCCTAAAGCTTCTAGTTGAGCTTTAATGATGGTATTAGCAGTCCGGGGAAAAACGTAGTCAGAGCCAACTAAGAAGAATTCTTTGCCCTTATTTTTTAACAGCCAATCAACAGATGGTTCGATTTGTTGATTTGGCGCTGCGCCAGTATAGAAAATATTTTTAGAACATTCTTGACCTTCGTACTGTACAGGATACCAGAGGATATGGTTTTTGCTCTCGAATACTGGCTTAACGTTCTTGCGGCTAGCAGAAGTCCAACAACCAAAAACTACAGCAACTTTATCTTGATCGATTAGCTTGGTTGCTTTTTCTCTAAAAGTATCCCAGTTAGAAGCGCCATCTTCGGTAATTGCTTCAATTTGTTTACCTAAGACACCACCAGCTGCGTTAATTTCTTTGATTGCTAATTTTTCAGCATCAACAACGCTTTTTTCACTAATAGACATCGTACCACTCAGAGAGTGCAAAATACCTACTTTTATGGTGTCACCAGCAATCGCCGCTGCTGGTGAAGCATTAGGAGACGCAACTGGACTCTGTGTAGCAGTTGGAGAATTATTCGCGCAAGCTTTCAAAAAAAAGCTGCTGACAAAAGTTAAAGAACCGTAAATTATAAACTTGCGTCGGTTAAATTGTCTTCTCATTTTTTTATGAATTTTCCTGTTGATGAATCAGCCAACTTATAGAAAGCTGACAATATCAATCTTTAAAGTGTGATATTAGTGCGATAGTTTACTAGTAAAAAGTGACGCCTTATACAAAAAAGTTTGTTTTTGTAATAAAAAACAAACTTTTTAATATGAAGCTTTATTAACTTTATAAAGATTCTCATATCTATGCAATACGTTATGGAAGAACAAAACCTTTCTCTTCCACGAATATCTTTGATTCTAGACAGTTAAAAACGGCTATCTTTGTGCAAAATTATTGTTGATGCTGAATAGATAGAGCGGTTCCCATTCAAATGCGGTACAACATTATATCATGGGGTGTAGGGGCACAGCAATGCTCATTGGTGTCAACTTAAGAAGATAAAGCCCAAATTTGTTGGGTGTAAACGTCAATCTCAAGGGTGACGCTTACGCCTGGTTTTGACTAATTGCATCCTTTTTGCTTAAGTTGACACCAATGATATAGATGTAAGTCCTACCAAGGTTTCAAGCGATGGGAATGTCGCGTTTTGCCAGATATTGGTACGTTTGCCAACGGGCATCTACCTCAGCTTGCGCTTGTTCTAATAAGTGCTTGGCAACGTCGGGTTTGCTCTTAGTGAGCATTTTGAAGCGGTTTTCTTGATACATCGAATCTTCTACAGATTGCTTCGGCGATCGCATATCCAATTGCAATGGATTTTTACCCTGGTTAAGCAACTCTGGATTATGCCGATACAGCAACCAACGACCTGATTCTACCAGAGTTTTCTGATGATTCATCCCTGTGGTCATGTTGATGCCGTGGGCGATGCAATGGCTGTAAGCAATAATCAGTGATGGGCCATCATAAGCTTCTGCTTCCAGAAAAGCTTTCAGAGTATGTTCATCTCTAGCACCAAGAGCTACACTCGCTACGTAGACATTTCCGTAGGTCATGGCAATCATCCCTAAGTCTTTTTTTGGTGCTGGCTTACCACTGGCGGCATATTTAGCAACTGCGGCTCGTGGCGTGGCTTTAGAAGATTGACCGCCTGTATTAGAATACACTTCTGTATCCATCACCAAGATGTTGACATTTCGACCACTAGCAATTACATGATCGATACCGCCAAAGTCAATATCATAAGCCCAACCGTCACCGCCAACAATCCAGACGCTTTTTCTCACCAAGTAATTTGCAAGGGATTTGAGATTTTGGATTTTGGATTTGAAATTGGGGTCGAAAGTGACAATTTCATCTAACCTTTGCTGCAACAGTTCTATCCTTTCGCGCTGTTCCCAAATGTCAGCTTCAGATTTTTGTTCAGCTTTCAAGATAGAGTAAACAAGGTTTTCGTCTATTTCACTCCCCAATTCTTGCAACAATTCTGCTGCAAACTCAGCTTGTTTGTCGAGGGACAGACGGAAGCCATAACCGAATTCGGCGTTATCTTCAAATAAATTATTAGACCACGCTGGGCCGCGTCCTTCGGCGTTGGTTGTCCAAGGAGTTGTGGGGAGATTCCCACCATAAATTGAAGAACAACCTGTAGCATTGGCGATGACGGCGCGATCGCCAAACAATTGTGTTAATAATTTTAGATAAGGTGTTTCACCACAACCTGCACAAGCACCAGAGAATTCAAATAATGGTTCTTGCAGTTGTTGTTGGCGAATCTGGTTTAATTTTAGCGATCGCCTGTCAGGATTAGGTAAACTCAAGAAGAAATCCCAGTTCTTCCGCTCTTGCTCTTGTAAAGGCAACTGCTGTGCCATGTTAATCGCTTTACGCGATGGCTCAGATTTATCTTTAGCAGGGCAAATATTTACACAAATAGTGCATCCCGTGCAATCTTCTGGGGCAACTTGAATGGTAAATTTTTGATTGGCAAAGTCTTTATCTTTTGCACCAGTTGACTTAAAGGTTGCTGGTGCATTAACTAACTCATCGGCCTGATAAGCTTTAGCACGGATGGCACTATGGGGACAAACCATGACGCACTTACCACATTGTACGCAGACATCCGGTTCCCATACAGGTATCTCTTCGGCAACGTTACGTTTTTCCCACTTGGCAGTACCGACGGGAAAGGTGCCATCAACAGGTAGTCTGCTAACAGGTAAATCATCACCTTCCCAAATCATGATTTTGCCCAAAACTTCTCGCACAAATTCGGGAGCAAAGTTAAGAGTAGAGACGCGATTAATCGCGTCTGTACAGGAGTTAGGAGTGGGGATTGTCTGTGGGATATCTACTTTATGCAAGTTGTCTAAGGTGTTGTCTACAGCTTGCAAGTTCATGCGGACAACTTCTGCGCCTTTTTTACCATAAGTCTTGTCAATCGCTTTTTTGATTTTAGTGATCGCTTCTTGCTGCGGCAAGACACCCGCTAAGGCAAAGAAGCATACCTGCATAATCGTGTTAATTCTGCCACCCATACCACTTTCACGGGCAACCTGGCTAGCATTGATTACATATAACTTCAAATGCTTGTCGATAATTTGCTGCTGCACCTTCATCGGCAGATATTCCCAAACGGTATCTGCATTGTATGGACTGTTAAGCAGCAAAGTCGCTCCAGGAATAGCAGCCTTTAAAATATCTATGCGTTCCAGAAATCCCCAGTGATGACAACCAATAAAGTTAGCTTGGTCAATTAGATAGGTAGAGCGAATTAGCTTTTTACCGAAGCGGAGGTGAGAAACGGTGATTGAGCCAGATTTCTTGGAGTCAAAGACAAAGTAGCCTTGGGCGTAATTGTCAGTTTCTTCACCAATAATCTTGATGGAGTTTTTGTTAGCGCCAACTGTACCATCAGCACCTAACCCATAGAACATTGCCCGAACAACATTATCCGATTCTGTAGAGAAATTAGGGTCAAAGCTCAAGGAAGTATGACTTACGTCGTCATTAATCCCAATTGTAAAATGATTTTTTAGTTTAGCTTGGGCAAGATTATCAAAAATGCCCTTTACCATCGCCGGAGTAAATTCTTTAGAAGAAAGACCGTAACGACCACCAATGATTTTAGGCAGAGGAGAATCTAATCCTAATTTCTCCCCTGCTCCTCTGCTCCCCTGCTCCCTTGCTCCCCACCCCTCATACAAAGCTGTAACTACATCAAGGTAGAGAGGCTCACCGGCGCTACCTGCTTCTTTGGTGCGATCAAGAACTGCGATCGCTTTTACACTAGTTGGTAATACTGCAACAAACCTTCGGACATCAAAGGGGCGGTAAAGTCGCACTTTCACTACACCAAGTTTTTCACCACGGGCGTTCAGGTAATCTACTGTTTCATGGACGGTTTCACAACCTGAACCCATAAGAACGATAACGCGATCGGCATCGTTAGCACCGTAATATTCATAGATTTTATAATGCCTTCCCGTGCGTTCGCCAAATTCATCCATGATCCGCTGGACAATTTCTGGACAGGCGTTGTAATAAGGGTTAGCGCCTTCACGTCCTTGGAAGTAGACATCGGGGTTTTGGGCAGTACCGCGCAACACTGGACGATCTGGGGTGAGGGCACGGCTGCGGTGGGCGAGTATTAGGTTATCGTGGATGAGCGATCGCAAATCATCATCTGAAAGCAATTTGACTTTCTGCACTTCATGAGAGGTGCGAAAGCCGTCAAAGAAATGCATAAACGAGACTCGCGCCTCTAAAGTAGCAGCATGGGCGATAAGAGCAAAATCCTGACTTTCCTGCACCGAAGCAGAACACAGCAGGGCGAAACCAGTCGCACGAGCTGCCATCACATCGCTATGGTCGCCAAAAATTGATAACGCATGAGTAGCCAAGGAACGGGCGGCAACGTGAATCACGGCGCTAGTCAACTCACCAGCAATTTTGTAGAAGTTGGGTATCATCAACAATAATCCCTGAGATGCCGTGAAGGTGGTACTCAGAGAACCTGTTTGCAATGCTCCATGCACAGCACCAGCCGCTCCCCCTTCGCTCTGCATCTGCACGACGCTGGGAATAGTACCCCAGAGGTTAGGACGACCTTCTGCTGACCAAGCATCAGCCCATTCACCCATTGCTGAAGAAGGGGTGATAGGATAAATGGCAATCACTTCATTTAATTTGTAAGCAACACGGGCAACAGCCTCATTCCCATCGATAGTTGCAAAGGTTTTGTTCATAATATGATTTTTGTCCCCGCCTCTAAGCTGCATTATTCAGAACACGCGAATATAAGAATCAGAAATAGCCAGTACTAGAAAGTAAGTGTATTATCTGCATTAAAGATTTATCGGTAGGATTTACTCCGTATTTAAAGGATAATTTCTTGATGGCTTTTGGCTCTCAAGTTAACTTTCAACAAATATTGCATCTATTAATATCTCATCCGCAATACTGCATCTATTAATATGTATTAATAATGTACTCAATGACCAAAGTCTTT
>CAXUOL010000535.1:0-5179 GCA_964252435.1 uncultured Nostoc sp. | reverse complement strand
TGGAGATAGCTGGATTCGATCATCGCGGCGAAGCGTGGCGACTTTCTACGGTAGAAAACTGGAGTGTTGTCGGCGCATCTTCGCCTTCTGGTGAAATTGCGGAGAAGCTCAAACAGATTTGCCGACAGATTTTAGAAGTTTTTAATAAACCAAGTGAATGAAATCAACTTGTGTCAGAGAAAGTAGTGTTACTAATTCGTAACTCGTAATTCGTAATTCGTAATTAAATAGGTACAAGCCTCTTGATTCATCAATGGAAATATAAAAACGCGTAGTATCATTATTTCAAGCCCCTAACTTCAGCTATGGGGTAAAAATTACGAATTACGAATTATAAATTACGAATTATTGTGACCACCGTTGTATATTGATGCTTTGGTGATGAGAAAACGCTTGCTGGGAGATGAAGACCCGGATGTGGCAAATAGCCTGAACAATTTGGCATTACTCTACAATTCACAGGGAAGGTACAGCGAAGCCGAACCTTTATATATAGAAGCTTTGGCGATCGCTGAAAAACTGTTGGGGGCAAATCATCCCAATACAATAAACATTCGTGAGAATCTGGAAGACTTGCGGCGGAATCGTCAGCCTTGATTTAGGAGAATAGTTGCTTTTATCTGGCGTTGGTTTCAGTAATTTAGGTAATCTGCACCGGCTGCATTACCCGCCTGGGATTCCAATCCTAGTCTAATAAGTAGGCAAGATAATTAATTACACAATGCGATCGCAAATGCAGTAAAGCAAAATAATGCGATCGCAACGCCTAGAACTACTTCTCTACGATATGCTCTGCGAAGGGTGCGATCGCAATGACTGTAAATATTTTTGTTTATCTACTTAATGAGCCTCTGAACTCCGTCAACGAGTATTTTATCTCCGTCAACGAGGCTTTTATCTCCGTTAACGAGCCTCTGAACTCATTTATGATGGTAAAATTTGAAATCCAGCTTGATAAAAATGATTATCTAAGGTTAAAGCTGTAACAATCTCTCGTTGTTGCATAACGATAAATGATAAACAATCAGTGAGAGAATAAGATTTATCTTTATATTTTTGAAAATATTCCCATCCCTGATTAAATAGAGTTCGATCAATTCCGATTAATTCTATTTCAGGACTTTCCAATAACCGATTACCAACTTCAACTGCTTTATAATGAAGGTTTCGACTATTAAAAAAAGTAACAACTTCATCAAAAATGTATGTTGTTGTTATTAAAAAAGGTTTCGATTGTATTAAAGTAGCCCAATTTTGTAATACTTGTTGATGAGCATCTTCATTTTTTATTTCCAGAGCTAAAATATAGCTAGTATCTAAAAAATAGATACTTTTCATGGATTATAAAGATAGCGATCGTGGTTAATTGCACCATCTTTTACATCACATTCCACAGGATTTGAACCTAAATCCCAAATAGAAGATGTTTGTTTGATGCTAGTAATAATAATTTTTCCATTTTCTTGAAAAATCTCAAACTCTTGGTTTTCTCCTAATAGTTCTTTTGGAATTAATAAGCCTTTTTCTGTTGCTGTCAATTTCATGTTTAATTACCTCGATTGATTTTGTAAGTTCATCAAATCAATTTGCTTTGAGGTGGGCAAGATGCCCACCCCACAAAATTGGATGAGGCTACCAGCTACCTACAGGTTGAGCAGTTGCAGCAAACATTGAGGGATCGATTGAAATGCCCAATCCCTCAGCTACACGACGACCATAGGAAATATCTGCCCGAAAGAAGTGGCAAAGTTGGCGCATTTGGACATCCTGTCTTGCTTGAGAGAGACTGCCAACGATATTATGAGCAAGACGCTCTTGCTGCTCAGGAGTCATTAACCGATACAGATTACCTGCTTGGGTGTAATCGTCGTTTCCTTGACGATGACTGTAACGATCGACTGTGACATCGCCCAAATGATTAGGTGGTTCTGCATAAGCTGGATTTTCTTTGGGCGTACCCTCAGCACTATTCGGTTCATAGTTAGGAGCGCTACCGTGGTTGTTCCCCGGCGCCATAAAGCCATCTCGTTGATAATGCATCACTGGACATTTGGGCTGGTTGACAGGTAGTTGCTGATAGTTACCACCCAAGCGATACCGTTGAGCATCTGGGTAAGAAAAGATCCGAGCTTGCAGCATTTTGTCTGGAGAGAAACTAACGCCAGGAACCACTGCACTAGGGCTAAAAGCGGCTTGCTCTACTTCGGCAAAATAATTTTCAGGGTTCCGATTTAGCTCTAATATCCCAACTTCAATTAAAGGATAATCTGAGTGCTTCCAAACTTTGGTCAAGTCAAAGGGATTATCTGGATGTTTGGCTGCTTGCTCCTCAGTCATTACCTGAATAGACATCCGCCACTTGGGATAATCTCCTTGAGCGATCGCTTCAAACAGATCGTGAGTCGCATGATCGGGATCTTCGCCCTTAATCTTAGCCGATTCTTCCTCAGTCAAGGTTTGATGCCCTTGCAGAGTCTTAAAGTGAAATTTGCACCAAACGCGATCGCCCTCAGCATTAATTAAGCTGAAGGTATGGCTACCAAAGCCATCCATGTGGCGATAGGTTTTGGGAATTCCCCGATCTGAAAACAGAATCGTCACCTGATGGAGCGATTCTGGACTGAGTGACCAAAAATCCCATCTTGCATTATGGTCTTTGCAATTAGTTTGGGGATTGCGCTTTTGGGTATGGATAAAATCAGGAAACTTCAGCGGGTCGCGGATGAAGAAAATAGGGGTATTGTTGCCTGTAATATCCCAGTTGCCTTCTTCAGTGTAGAACTTGATGGCAAAGCCTCTAGGATCGCGCTCGGCATCTGCTGAACCTTTTTCTCCCCCAACTGTAGAAAAACGCAGGAGAACTTCAGTTTTCTTGCCAATTTCAGAAAAAAGTTTGGCTTTACTGTAGCGAGTGATGTCATTGGTGACAGTAAAAGTACCGTGAGCCGCCGCACCTTTAGCGTGGACAACGCGCTCAGGAATACGTTCTCTGTTAAAATGAGCCAGCTTTTCTAGGAGGTGGAAATCCTGGATTAATACAGGGCCACGCGATCCAGCTGTGAGTGAGTTCTGATTATCGGCAACAGGAATACCGTCAGCAGTTGTCAAGTTTTGGGGTTCAGTCATGGGTTAGAAGCTCTCCATTAAGTTACTCAGATTGCCCACAGTACATTTTAATCAGTAGATAAACGAGTATCCACTGATAGAGCGAACTAATTCATAGTCATAACGAGTTTCTCTTTAAAGCATACTCGATATGATTATGAATTACAAGAAATTTTTTTGTATTTAGGACTTACGCAAAATAATGAAAAAACGAACCGCATTCGCGTTAGTGTCTCCCCTTCTCCCAAAGGGAGAGGCTAACGCCAAGGGAGAAGGACGCATTCGCGCAGCGTCTCGTAAGAGTTGGACGCAGAGAAATAAGAGTTTTAGAGAGTTATTGCGTAAGTCCTGGTATTTTTGGGAGGATGTAGAGACGCGATATATTACTTTGCTACTGCCTTTCAGAGCTAATTTGTAAACTAGAGTAAAGTCTTTGTCTCGTAAGGGTTTCAGGAATTTGAGCCATAAGAGCGTTTATTCTCTGAAAGTCATGCCCAGCAATGAATTGGGTATCCTTAAGATTTTCTTTACGAATCAGCTCTCAGGTATCTAAATGTTTGAGAATCAACGAGCAAACATCTGTCGCCTCAATTTGATGTTTATTAACTAGGTGAGTTTGATGGGTGATAAATAGAGGTCCTTCGACTGGAGAAGTGGTGATGTTACCGTGAGAACCACGCACCAGGGAAGCATCTAGAGGAATTACGTCCATGAGGTAGCGAAAACCCAATTGTTTCTTAAGTAACTTGAGAGCAATTTTTCCTTGAGGAAATTTTATTTGTGGATCGAGAAAAAGTTCTACAGGATCGTAACCAGGTTTGCGGTGGATATCTACAGTTCTAGCAAAATCAGGCGCTTTCGCATCATCGAGCCAATAATAATAGGTAAACCAAGCGTCAGATTGAGCGATCGCTACCAACTCACCCGATCTAGGATGAGCAAGGTGGTAGGTTTGTTTACCTTCGTCATCCAATACCTGCGCTACGCCTTCAGTCGCTTCTAAAAGCGATCGCACTTTTGGGATATACGCTGGATCATTCACATATACATGAGCAATTTGGTGATCGGCAACGGCAAAGGCAATGCTAGCACCAAAATCGAGCAGTTCTCGCCCTAATTCTTCTCGCACAGCAATCAAACCATTTTCCCGTAGTACGCGGTTCAAATCAACAGCTTGAGAAACTGGCGTAATCCCATACTCAGAAAGAATAATTACCTGAGTATTTCGTGCTTGAAAATATTCAATTAAATCGCCACAAACAGCATCAATTTCTCGCAAATCTGCTTGAATCTGTGTTTGATTGTTACCAAATTTTTGCAAACAGTAATCTAAATGTGGTAAATAAACTAGTGATAATGTCGGGCTGTAGCGTTCCTCAATCCATTTTGCGGAATTGGCAATCCATTGACTAGAACTAATAGAAGTTTTTGGCCCCCAGAAATCGAATAGAGGGAAATTTCCTAAATCAGATTGAATTTGCGATCGCACATCACTAGGATGGGTATAAATATCAGGTAATTTTCGCCCATCTGCGGGATACATCGGACGCGGCGTAATCGCATAATCTACTGAAGAATACATATTGTACCACCAAAAAAGGTTGGCACAAGTGAAGTTTGGATCGATTGATTTAGCTATTTCCCAAACTTTAGGAGCTTGCACTAGCTTATTAGATTGTCGCCAAAACTTCACTTCACACTCATCGCGGAAATACCAACCATTAGCGACAATTCCATGTTCGTTAGGCAATTTTCCTGTTAAATAAGTAGCTTGAACTGAACAAGTTACAGCAGGTAGCACTTTTTTAATAGGAAGCACTTCCCCAATAGCCGCCCAAGAAGATAAAAACGGCGTGTTTTCTCCTAGTAAACTGGGCGTTAATCCCACGACATTTAGAACAACCGTTTTCTGCATAAACTAAATCCTCTGTTATACCAATTTTATAAAATAACTAGAAACGCAACAGAATATACCTCTAACAGATTTAAACCAAAAAACTTAGTTTAAATCTTAATATCTTAGAGGTTGTTTTAAAAGTGGTTGGCTGTGATTTTAATCACATTTTTACCCCCC
>CAXUOL010000534.1:3277-5179 GCA_964252435.1 uncultured Nostoc sp. | reverse complement strand
TCCCGCGCACCCAAACGCAGGGATTCTGGTAACTGCGATAACAGCGCTTGAGCATGGGCAAAATGCTCTGGTGTAACGCTGCCAACTTGGTTTACAACCTGTTCTGGCGTGGCGTTAGAACCACCAGCAAAGCCCATTGTTAGGGATTCCTGGGAAGAGGAACGCATCTGATTGCGAGATGGGATTGCTGCTAAATTGCTGACGCTCAAACCTCCAACGCGACGGATACGTTCTGCTAAGGGTGGGTGAGTAGAAAACATATTTTCCCAGAAATAGGGGTTGAGGGCATTGCCAAAAAACATGTGGCTAGCGGCTTCTGCACCCGGCGATATTAACCGTGAATCCATCTGTTGGAGTTTTTGAAAGACTCCAGTAAGTCCGTTGGGGTTGCGAGTGAACTGTACAGCTGAAGCATCAGCGAGAAATTCGCGTTGGCGAGAGACGGCGGCTTTAATCAAGCGTCCACAAAGTAATCCGATACCACCAATTGCCATTAGTGCCAAGCCAAAAGCCCAGATAGGTAAACCCTTGTCTTCCTTTCCGAAGCGGAAGCTACCACGAAGGCGCAACAGCAATTCTCCGGTTAAATAAATGAACAAAATCCCATGCAGTAGTCCCACCAAACGCAAATTCAGCTGCATATCTCCATTGAGAATATGACTGAATTCGTGGCCGATGACTCCTTGTAACTCATCCCGGCTCAAGTGTTCCAAAGTTCCACGGGTAACTCCAATTACAGCATCATTGGGCGTAAATCCGGCAGCAAAGGCATTAATGCTGGTTTCTCTTTCAAGTAGATAAACTTGTGGGACGGAAATACCAGAAGCGATCGCCATTTCCTCGACAATATTTAATAGTTGTCGCCCTTGTTCATCGGCTATTTCTGGTAGCAGGAGTCTTCCTCCTAACTCTTGGGCAATTACGCTTCCGCCCTGCCGGAGACAGGCAATTTTGTACAAACTTCCCACTGCGATCGCAATTATTGTAATCCCAGCCACGTAAAGAAATAACCCTGGATGCCACCAAACACGAGGAGCCATGCGGAACAGAAATAAACTGGCAATATAAATTGCCATAATCATGACTGCGATCGATAGGGAAAATAACCCGATTAATTGTTGCGTATTTTGGCGTGCCCGATCCTGATGTTCAAAGAAATTCATAGATACCTAAAAAGACACGCGTGGAGCATTTCTTATTTCTGGAGTAGCTTCGGGGAGCAATTCTGCAACAGTAAAGTTAAATGTATTTGCCACAAGATTGCTAGGAAAAGATTCACTTTTGGTGTTGTAAAGTGTCACCGCGTCATTAAAAGCCTGACGGGCAAAAGCAATCCGGTTTTCAGTGGAAGATAGTTCTTCCATTACCTGAGTCATGGCGCGATCGGCTTTCAATTCTGGATAAGATTCTGAAAGTACCATCAACCGACTTAACGCACCTGTCAGCGACCCTTCAGCATTGCCCAACTGTTGCATCGCTTGGGGATCTCCAGGATTTTGGGCGGCACGACTGCTAGCATTAATTGCAGAATTTCGGGCGGCAATAACTGCTTCTAAGGTTTCTCGCTCATGTTTCATATACCCTTTAGCAGTTTCCACCAAGTTGGGAATTAAATCATAGCGACGCTGTAATTGAACATCGATTTGAGAGTAAGCATTTTTGTAACGGTTGCGATACTTAACTAAATCGTTGTAGCTATTAATGATAATTACAGCAACAATGGCAACTAAAGCAACAGAAAATATTAAAAGCCCCATATTTTTAGATTATTTCCATCAGATACTTACTTTTTTGCAGATTTACCAAACACGGTAATCCTTATATCCAGCAGAATTTATGTGGATATAAAGATGAGTCTACTTGTAGCAAGTTGGCTTCGTCGTCTGTAAAATTAGTTACGCA
>CAXUOL010000534.1:0-3177 GCA_964252435.1 uncultured Nostoc sp. | reverse complement strand
GGAATAACCACTGACAGCAAAAATAAAAAGGATGGCGGCAGGAAAAATTATTACATCCCTGACAATAAATAAAATCCAATCTTTTCTTAGTTCTTGTTTAAACTTGAGTTCTCGCAGTTTTCGCTCAAGTTCTAAGTCTTCTTGTGACTGCAAGTTTACAGGTGGCAAAATTAGCGGATTGTCGCCAATGCTTGCAATTATTTTTGATAAGTCTGTTATATCTGTCATGGTGTTTAGATACCAATAATTTCAGTTTCAGGATTTTGGTTATCATCTGCAACCGAGATAGGTTTGCCTTTTTGCTTGGTTTCTATAGTTACTTATAGGGGTAAATATAGCGAAGCTGTCATAAAGTGCGAACTAAACCGTTTAGTTTAGCTGGAGTTTGGAACCATAATATTGCCGGAAGGGCGTTCAAGAGATTGGCATTGATGGAGGAGTGAATATATATACATTCGATACTGATTATATTATCGTCGGAGGTCTATTGTTTAATGATGCGAATCTTTCACAGAAATGGAATCAATTTGGCTATAGTATGTTATTAAATAGTCCTATGTTAACTCATGTAAAATAGTATAAAGGAGTCTTATGAAACCACTAACAATTAACGAAGGTTTATCTCAACTTGATAAACTACTGTTGAACAAACATAGAGAGGCACCAGGTAAAAGTTTAATGATAGGTATTGCAGGACTTGTTGCAAGTGGAAAGTCTAGATTTTGCAAAATTTTTACAGAAACAGCTCCAAACCTGTTAGAAATGGATTTAGTTTATCTTGCTTTCGACTATTGGATTAATAAGGATAATTTAAATTCTAAAACATATGCAGAAAGGTTCTTCTTAGATGATTTATCATTAGCACTAAAAAGTATCAAATCTGAGACAGGTTGGTTTTGTCCAAGGTATGACCTATCAAAAAATATAAGAAATGACGAAGGTTATAAAAAATATTTAGTACCAGAGCAAGTTGTCGAGTGGTTTGGAAGAAAATTCACTAAACTAAGTGAAGAATGTCCATTTAGTCACGCACCTGGGAGTAAAGAACTCTATTATGAATTAGAAACAAACAGAATTTATAGTTTCTTCATCCCGAAAGCAAATAGTCTTTATGTTATTGACGGTACAATGGTGTACTTCTATAGAGATGACCATAAATTATATGATGCAACAATCTATGTTTACGGGGAGTGGGCAACTAGAATTTCTCGAATGATCAGGAGATACAATAGAAAAGAAGTATTTGGTCAAACTATCTTAACAGAAAAAGAATATGTGAGGTTTTTAGTAAATGAGGCCAGGGCATGTGCTGATGAAGAGATATTAACACAAAAGGGGAAAAGCACCTTCGTAATTAAGAGTTCTACAGAAACTGTTTCTAACTTACTCGATTTATATTGTCTTAAGCAAAATATAAATAAAGACGAAAAAATTCAAGAAGTGTATTGCCTAGATGAAGTTCAGCTCAATGAGCAAATCGACGAAGCATACAAACATTTCTCGACAATAAACGACTTAGAAACATTAAAAGCACTTAGAACTGAATTAAAACATTTGATATTAAGCAAGCATTTATTAAAAGTTGATAATATTGATGAGGTATTCACCAAACTAGATCAAGTACTTTCATTCAAATAATATGCAAGAATTGATAGTTATAGTTACGGAATATATTGAAAAACCCTTGGGAACAAACGGGCTTAAAGTAATGAATTTAATACCATAATGCCTTTACTGTGTCCCTAAACAGCACATAGAAATGTGCTTACTCAATACTTCAAAAGTCAATCATATTAAGCTTTATAAACTAACCTAAACGGTTTAGTTTGCACTTCGTGACAGCTTCGCTATATTTGCCCTTTATAGTAGTGCGTAGGCATCGTTTTTAACAGCATGTTAATATGTTGCGCCAGATTATTTAGTGTTTCATAAATTTCTGGCGATAAATCTAAATTTATTTAAATTTATTAGGTTTTTGCTTGTGTAGTTATTTCTATTTTAGCCACACTTAACCAGGTTTCGGGTTCATCAATCAAATCCAATACTTCTTGTTTAACCACTTTCGAACAAAAAATATCTAGTACAGCACGGCAGAAATAAACAGACCATTCCAAATGGCGCAAAAGCCGAAAATACAATTCTTTTGACTTTTGACTTTTGCACAGCGGTACTAGAGTATCCTGGCATCGCTCAGGACAATTTAGCGAAGAAAGAGCCAGAGAGTTAGTTCTCTGGCTCAAAGCTGGAGACAAAAGAATCATCAAATAAAGGCTAACTTGGGTAAGAACCTAAATTCTTCCCAGGTTATGCAGCCCTAAAATCGTACCTACTCCTAAGATATGACCAAAGGCGGTAGTTGCTAAAAGGGCTGGTAGACCAAAATTACCAAAGAAATTGGCTGAGGGTAGTTTTGGTTCTGCATTGGGATACTTGATGGTAGATTTGCCAAAGGCAATGGCAACGATATTAGCAATAATCATAATCAGTCCAACTATAGGACTCCATTGCAGAGGTGTGGTTGCAGCAGCGAGTAAGGTTGAGGTCAACACCTAGATTTGCTCCTGAGATTTATTAATGGTTGAAAACATAATCTGAAACTTTCCGAAGCAAATTCAAGAAATTACCCGATTTTGCATCAATATTTAACAGTTATTCTTACTACTTAATACAATATGAGTTCAACGCGGTGAGCTGATTGTGGTAGCTAGTTTGAATTTCAATGTCTGAAATAAGTGATTTATTAGTATTGATTTATACTTATAATAGAATTCAGGAGTAAAATACGCTTTATACCTGGGTAACAGACTTAACTTGTGTACCTCAGCAACTTGAAATCGGCTGTAGATAAAAGTGATTCCGATAAAATTATGTCAATGTATCAATAGAAATCTGTGCAGGAGTTATGAACAAAACGATCCCCGGCTTTTTGAAGGATACAGTTGAAGTGAGAAATTTAAAGAGCGGATTCACCTTTCGGTAGATTTAGACAGAATCATCAAAACTGTATATTTGAATGGGATAACACATAATTTGCCACAAAACCTCATGCTAAATCAGTAATTTCTAGAGCGACAGATGAAATTTTGATTGAATTCTAGTTAATTTGTTCCTTAAGTTCCTCAAAAGCCATGACATCCCCTGAGCCTCAAACTGATTTTGGAGAAAAAGCTCCACAAA
>CAXUOL010000533.1:0-5183 GCA_964252435.1 uncultured Nostoc sp. | reverse complement strand
TAAGGCTTGTATCTTACCAAGCAAGGATTTTAGGACTTGTGTATACACCGTAGCCCCTTGGTAAGGGGAGGGGAGGTTATATCTGAAAATACATAAGTTAAATTGATAGATTATCCAAAACATTTGGAGCTTAATAACAGTTAGCTTTACATAAATTTTATATACTTCTTGTGGGAAAAAAATGCCCCAAAAAATGAATCTAAACGTCAATTCCTTGTTCTTGTAAACTAACAGTGTGTTGAAGTGTTAGGCATAATTGTTTCTTGAAGATTTACGCCGCTGAGGTTAGCTCCCCGAATGTCGGCTCCTCTAAGGTTAGTTCCTCTGAGATTCGCCCCTGCCAAATTCGCGCCTCTAAGGTTAGTCCAACTCAAGTCAGCTTGACTCAAGTCAGCTTCACTTAGGTTAGCCTGCAATAGGTATGCACCACTGAGGTGAGCTTTGGTCAAATTAGCTTTGTATAGGTCAGCTTTGTAAAGATAAGCCCCTAAAACTTCTGCTTCGTACAAACTTGCCTCACTGAGGTCAGCCGCAATTAAGTTAGCTTCAATCAGGTTGGCAAAAGAGAGGTTAGTCCGCATCAACTTCGCTGCACCTAAATCGGCATCTTTCAAGTTAGCGCCTTTTAAGTCAGTGCCAATTAGATTAGCAGATGCGATCGCAGCGCCTCTAAGATCCACCTGACTCAAGTCAGCTCCAATCAAATTAGCATGACTCAAATCTGCCTGTATGAGTATAGCGCCACTCAAGTTAGCAACACTCAAGTTAGCTGCACTCAGGTTAGCTTCATTCAGGAAGGCTTTATAGAGGTTGGCACTACTGAGGTTAGCACCACTGAGGTTTGCCCGCACAAGTAAAGCATTACCCAAATCAACTCTTCTCAAATTTACCCCTTGGAGGTTTGCGCCTCTAAGGTTATCGCCTTGCAAATTCGCAGCGCTGAGGTCTGGTTCAATCTGGGGATTTTTCTTTCTCCACTCAATCCATGTAACTGCACCTGCTTTGAGTAAAGTTAGATGCTCTCGATTTACCATTTTCTCTCCTTTACTCCTGACGCCCACCCAGAGAATTTACCCGACCAGCGACACTTTCAATAGCTGTTAATGCTCCCGCTGCTCCTGCTAGAATATCCTGTTCTTGTCCACCTAAGTAAAGCCGTCCAAAACTACCTACAGCTTGAACTTCAAGAATGTTAATCCTCGCTGCTTTCTCCGCTTCATTGGCAGCTAGTGCAGCGTAAGCAGCAGGCTCCACTTCTAATACATACAGCGTTTGACCTGCTAGTAGTAGCTGTCCCCGGCGCGTGCGATTAATCAGTTGTGTTTGATAAGCATCGATGTTGCGGATAATCTGACTAGAAATAACACGCGGTTTCAGACATTCCTCTCTTTTGACTCCCAGTGCCGCCAAAATAGCTTGACCAGCAGCTCTGGTTTCGCCTTGGGAGCTAGAATGAACTTCTAATAGTCCGTATAGTCGTTCAACTACCTGTACTCCCGGACGGACAGAGGCAGATTTCAGGGCTATATCCGTAATTTTATTAATTTCGATACCAGGAGAGATTTCAATCCACAGTGATGTATCTCCTGGTAATGGTAAGAAGCCTTGGGCTACTGTTCCCATATATGCTGCATGTTGAGGTTGCAGGCTGTCGAGAAATACGAAACTGCGTAATTCTATGCCCAAGATTTTGCTCTCCAGTCGTGAGGGTAAAAGTTATCTATATACAAGATATAAGCGCCTAACTTGACAATATAGGGTATAAAGGAGCGCAAAATCCGTTAAACAGATCTACACCCGTGTGTCAAATGGCAGTTTATAGAAGCTAATGCTTACAAAGACACTCGTTGAAAACCCTTGAGTAACAGGCGCACAGCGCCGTATTACGTACTTTAAGCTGCGTGATGAAAACGGTTTGAGGTGTTTACGCCTCAGTCGCATTTTGGTTAAATTAGGTTTAACAGGAACGGTAATCAACCTGTATAAAAACCTAACTGCCTAGCGGCAATCTGAACCTTCTCCCAAAGGGAGAGGCTACGCCAAGACAATTGAAGATATGGGGTTCTATTCCATAGTTCTAGTTTCCGCCCAGGAATAGGTAAAATCTTTATGGGGACTAGACGACTCAGAATTTAAATCAAACAAAATTTGGAATATCCAACTACCGAGGGGCACTCGGAAAGTTAACGCTTGAGGAGAGAACCACCTCTGAGCTAGATACCGCAAGGGGTCTAGTTTAAGTGGACTCGTTGAACCAAGAATCCCTGTGGCTCTAGCCCAGGGAGTGTCAATTAGAAGACCATCGTCGTCTTGGGATAAAATCTACTTTGATCGGACGACATAATTTTTGTTTAACACAGCTGCTTTGTAAACATCTTGACCCCTTTACATTACCCCAGTTTTACCCCAAATATTTCTCCAACATCTCACAACTAGAATCACAAGGATTAGATACCAATAAATATGGCTCTTTCTAGCTCAACTTGTTTTTCCTAAAGTATTTTCACAAACACCCTAACTTTCTCTCCCTATCCCTCCAATCAGGCAAATAAGCCTCTCCCAAAGCACTTAAACAGCTTGCCGTGCTTGGGAGAGGCTTGACGGACTTTTTTGGCGCGATCGCCAATGTTCACGCGGAAGGGCGATCGCGATTTTCCTGGTTTATCTATCAGGTAGTGGGCAAGTCCCCTTCAGGTAAGACATTATCTATGCTGAGTACCCACGGTATACCTTTGTCAATTGGAGAACTGACAGTAATTTTAGCTCTATTGGCAAACTGTTTTAAGCGATCGGCAAATTCGGGAACAGTTTTCATGATATTGCGATAACTTTCCATATTATTACAAATCACGATCAACGTCAAAACGCCACTATTGATTTGGAAATACCAATGACAACCCGATAACAAAATCCGTGTCATGCGATCGCACGCTAAGAAAAAGCTTTTTTTGGTTGCTTCTTCAAGCTGTCTGAATAGTATTTCACTCAACTTAATTGTTTGAGGTGAAGGCAAATCATCTGGATGTAAGCATGGTTGATTCATAAGTTTTTAGCAAGCTTCAAAAGTAACGAAGCTGCGGTGAAGATTGGTACTTTTGATTTTTTGCAGATTGAATATTGCAGAAAAATCGAGTTTGCTAGGTTATTTTTCTTGAGTAACAATCCACAACAAGTCTAACCACAACTGGGGATAAGCTTGCTTGATATTTGAAAGTGGATCGCGCATCAAGTTATTGGCATTCAAGCAAACAACTTCAACTAGCCCCAAGTATTCTGCTACTTCTTTGAGTAGGTTTTTTTGTTCTAATACACCACTAATTAGTCTGTCAGGGCAATAAATACCAATATATTTTGCATGGCGGATGCATGTTTTCATATTCACTCTTGTTAAGTGAGGATGAGGATTGATTATCTTCACATAACATTGGCTTAACAGTTTCCATACCTGTGGGTGAGTGTGTTCAATAATTACGTTAAATTGCTGGGCTAAGTCTTCTTCTGTAATCATTACTCTCTCCATTGCTTTGTTGGCATCTGTTGCATACTTTGGTAAATACCTAATTGATTGTGCAAAAACTTAAAACAGCAATTCTTTGCTGATGCTATGTGCATATTTACTTTAGTCAAATAGGTAATTTTTCGTCAGGGCAAAATGTATCCCAAACAGCGAAATTGGTTGGTATGTTTTCTACATTTGTATTACTCGCCTATCAAGCATCAAAGCTGAAACTAATCTCTAAAACTGTATTAAATACTACAATTTACCAATTTAGTTGGTAAAATTTTACTGCTAAATAAATGCTCTGTTTCTTGGAATTTAGGGCTTTTAAGCCAAGATAGCAAGTAAAAAACAAACATTCGCAAAAATAATTTGCGCTTCGCAAGCAAATTGGCAATTTCTGTGATAGTCTTTTTATATGGGGAATCAAGACAGCGAAAGCACAAAAAGTCTTCAAAGAGAAATGATATAAACTCAAAGACAAGACTTTCGCCTTGGCAGATGCAATGTTTAAATCCGCTACGGCTTTTTGAAACTAAGAGACAAAGCCAATGAAGCAGGATAGTGACCTCCGTAATAACTTGAAGTCGATTAGAACTCGCTTAGGCATGAGCCAACAAGATTTGGCTAACATCGCTAATGTGACTCGTCAGACTATTAGTGGTGTAGAGTCGGGACAATATGCTCCCTCAGTAGCCATAACACTTCGTTTGGCCAAAGCGCTTGGCTGTCAAGTTGAGGATCTATTCTGGTTAGAGCGGGATTTACCTGAAATAGAAGCCGTTCTTGCCAAACCTGTTCCTAATGGTCAGCAACTACGAGTTAGCATGGCTCGTGTGGGAGGACAATGGATAGCTTATCCCTTGATTGGTAAGGATGCTTTTCGCCAAGATATGATTCCGGCTGATGGTGAGGGTGAGACTTGCACAGGTACAAATAAAATTCGAGTCAGGTTACTAGACGATAATCTCGATACACTTCACAACACCGTTGTGATTGCTGGTTGTGCACCTGTGATTTCACTATGGGCAAGAGCCACCGAACGCTGGCATCCCCAACTGCGAGTCCAATATAACTTCGCCAATAGCATGGCTGCATTGCACAGTCTATGCCGAGGTGAAGCGCACATCGCTGGGATGCACCTGTACGATCCTGAGACTGGTGAGTATAATACTCCCTTTGTTCGAGATGTTCTGGCTGGCAGGGAAGCAGTTCTGATTACCCTTGGTGTCTGGGAGGAGGGACTTTTATTGAAGTCAGGGAACCCAATGGGAATTAGAACAGTTACTGACCTAGTTGCAGGGGGAGCGACTATTGTCAACCGCGAAATAGGTTCCGGTAGTCGGATGCTTTTGGAACAAACACTTCAAAAAGAGCAGATACCGTTCGATGCTGTTCAGGGCTTTGACAATATACTCAAAAGTCACCAAGATGTTGCCCAAGCTGTAGTCAGAGGAGTTGCCGATGCTGGTATGAGTACGGGATCTGTAGCTACCGCTTTTGGGCTGGGATTTATCCCTTTAAATCAGTCACGATATGATTTGGTGATTCTCAAGGAATATTTGGAAGAAGCACCTGTACAGCAGTTGCTCAGTACTTTGGGACATCGGATGGTTCACTCCCAATTTGAAATTCTCGGCGGTTACGATATCAGCAAAATCGGAGAAGTTGTAGCGACTGTTTA